>LJUQ01000257.1 GCA_001304505.1 Bacteroides sp. SM23_62_1 | reverse complement strand
GTTCTTCCCATTATCAGATATTGAAAATTCTACCTGAAAAGGAATGAAGGCCCTACTATTTAAATTGTGCAAGAAACTAACAGAAATTTTTTCTATAACCATATTCTCTTCTAAATCAATGGTTGCTATAAGATCCTTACCAGGGATTCTTTGCCAGTCGATGCCATCAGAATCTTTGGTTCCTTTGATCCCATTGGTTAATACTATATCTTCACCACTGTATTGGGGAGTGTTATCATTTAACGTAATTAATACCTGTTTCCCACATCCTAAATGATCAACAAAATGATTCTCTTCAAACTCTTCACCTGGTGCAGTTCCAAGATCTTTCAAACTACGAATTGCAATATACCGCAGTTCAAGATCGCGAGAAAGGGAAAAAGAGTGATTCAGCATGTTTATTGCCTTTTCTCTTTCTCTTTGTCCTATATTATTTGCAATAGCAAGGAATACTTTTATTGATGCATTGACAAGTTCCTCATCAGGTTCCTTATAATTCCAGATGATAGGATTTAGCTTTTGTAAGTATTTTTTAATAGCAGGCAAAGATTTTTTACTTCCGATTGATCTCATTCCTTCAAGGGCTTCTAATTTATTATCCTTCGAAGAATTCAGGTTAGTCAGTACTATATGATATTTTTCAAGTGACTTGTCAAATTCTTTTTGGTCCATATCAACTTCAGCTTGCATAAGCATTTTATGTATTTGGCTGGTATTGAGTGGATTCCTGTCTATTTCAAGCACAGGAGGCTCTGTATTATCTTCTCTGAGGATTTCAATGAAACTAATTACCGGGACCTGGTTAATATCAGGATTGGCAGCCACGGATATAAACTCTACGGTAATCATATTTTCTACCACAATGCCTTTTATTTCTTTAATAACAGCCTTATTTGTTGAACCAGCTTCCTTTAAAATATCCAGATCTTCAAGAACTGTATTGTCCTGTATTTTTACGTTGAATTTCCGTATGTTTGATGATTGAATAAATCCAAGCCGGACAGTATATATTCCTGACTCTTCTCCCAACAAATCATCAATTAATTGAATTTTACATTTTTTTAGTCCGGCACAACCGTTTGTGAAAAGCCAGGGGTCATCAGTTCCTTCTATTGTCACATTTTTTGAATCGTATGAATAATACCCCATACCTTCCAAAATCTCTTCATGGATATCAAATTTCAGACCGATTGTTGAAACAGGACGTGGATATCCAAACCATAGAGTCCCATCATTACCTTTTTTATCACCGGGAGCACCAAGATTAATTGCTAAATGTTGTACGGGTGTAAGTGCACTATTACTTACATACAGACTCCAGTCCTCAACCTCTTCATTGTCTTCAGGTTTTAAAACAACTGTAGTCCGGAGAGGAAAAGAACAGGTACAACCAGAACTGCTTTCCGGAATCAATACCAGTCCGTTCCCAGGTATAATATTGATCCAGCATCCCGGACGGATTGCTCCGTAGTAACTTATCCCCTTATCTTTTATCAGATCATAGTAGGCGACATTGTAAGAACGGTAAAACAAACAGTTGTCATTGCTGGATGTTGCAGCACAGGTATGACCTGGTCTGTAGAACTCCCAAGGGGTTTGTTTCCCTGTAACGGGGAGAATACGGGTTTTAATCTCTCCAGTATAGAGATCACATTTTCTGGGTTCAATTATTATTTCATCATTGATTAACAGTGGGCGAACCATATAATTCAATTGCCGTGACCACATCAAATCTCCATTATCAGCTGAAATAGAAGTTATTCTGTGCCATTTTAGCTGACCTGCCGGGAATCTCCATTTATCATGAAGCCCATAACTGCCGAGAAACACTAAAACACCGTTTTTATATCCTGATGCAACAAAATCATCACCGCAACCCGATAGATCTGTTACTTTTTGCCATTTCACTTTCCCTGAAAAAATATCCAATGCATAGACATTTCTTACATCAGCTTTATCTGCATTGATTGGGATATCGAAAGGTTCAAATCGTCCGTTGGCGATGAATTTTTGTCTATCATTTAAAGCGTTAAGAATATGTTGTGGGGAACTAACTTTGTCAGCGAAAAAAATAGTTCCATTACCAATAGAAATGGTTATTTGAGCTATCTTATTCCCTTTATGGGACCACAGAGTTTTACCTGTGGTAATATCTACAGCAAAAACGCCATCGCTGGTCAACATGCTTTCTGTTGTACCATGGATACCATGAATGCCGGGGCTCCATGCAGGATAATCAGTTATGGATCTCCATTCTGTACCATCCCTTTGAAAAGACCGTTTAAGCTTTTCAATGTCTTCAGAGGTTGCGGTTTTATAATAATCTAAAATAAGGGCAGTTGGCGGATCGAGCTCTTCAGGATCTCTCCAGTTACCGTTTTCATCAATAATTTCGTTAAATATCTGATTAAACTCCTGTTTCAGAGGCATAGCTACAGAACCAAACAAAATCTTATCTTTAACAGCAATATAACCCCAACGCCGCAATTTCCCATCCCATTCAGAAGGCAAATTATACTCTTGAACAGTCTCCCCTGTCTCAACATCCAATTGGAGGCATTTGTCATTAACTGCCACGAATAAACCGTATTGATTAATAGCCATATTACCTCCATCTGCATCCACCCTTACCCTGTTTGCCCCTTTAATTTTTCTTTCCCAGAGCATAGTCCCATTATATGCATCATAGGCCATAATAACATCTTCACCCTCAATAATGAGTTTTCCATCAAATGTGAGAGGAGATACTGCTCTGGCATGTCTTTCGATCATAAACTGTGGACCTGGAGAGCCGTACCATAGTGTGCTAAAGGGAGCTTTGACAAGCTTATCATCAGAGCATATTGTATTAGATGGATCAGCATATAGATGTGTCCATCCTCCTGCACCATCCAAATTCATACGTGTAAATAATATCCAGTTACCCTCATTATTAATTATTTCAGGTTCCTTAATTTCAAATAATTTCCACTCATTTGACAGTTTTTCGAAATCAAAAATTTGTTGTGATCTGTTTTCCATGGGCGGTTGTCCAAAGCAAGCGATACCTCCATTAGGTTTTAGTACCCTGAATATCTCATCAGGAGGATTGTCTGTTTGCTCTGAATGTAAAAGATCACCGGAAACGATCAGATCAGCAAAATAATCAGGAAGGGATTGAATGGTCCAGTTTTCCACAACTACATTAGTGCCATAGAGACCTACCTTGTCTAAACTTTGTTTAGCTTTTTTCACCATAGCTGGATTATTTTCGATCCCAATGATATTAAGATTGCTTCTTTTGGCAAGTTCGTATACAAGCTGACCTTCTCCAGCATCAATTACCAGACAATAGCCTTTATTGATTGATGTTGCTTCCAGAATAGTTACCGCTGCTTTTTCATAGATTTCAGTCATTTTATTTTCCGCATAGGGTGATATGATTGTCTTACTATGAACGTCTTTCTCAGGGGATGCTTCTGACTTACCTGGTTTTCTGGAGAAACAATGAATAGGACCTAGATCGGTGCTCACCAAAAGATTTCGGTCCGAAATCGATAATCCGTATACAGTCCCTTCAAGATTATTATGCCACAGTTCTGCTCCCGTTTCTCTATCCAAGCCTATTACAATACCTGTTCCTCCAATTATTGCTTGTTTTGCGGTCAGAATAATGCACCGCAGGTTTTTGTGTGGAAAGAACCATTCTGAAAATGATGTGTTTATTTCTTTTTCTTTTTCTATAAGGTTATTGAACTGCAGTGTTAATTCATCAAGTTCCTCTTCATAATCCGAACTCTCCGACAGGGAAGCATTATAGGCAATCCTTCTCGATAAAAGGGCCAGTCTGTTTTGTTCTTTTTTGACAGAATCAATTATGCGACGGATATTATTGTATTTTGTCCGGTCGACAGCCTGCACTCCTTTTTCAGTAACAACATAAGAGATATTATTGGCTCCTACCATATCTATGTCTGAATATGAAGTAAACACGTCTCCTTTGAGTTCGCCTGTTTCTGCATCGAAGGATACTTTAACAGGAGTACCGGACCTGTCTACCCCTGCAACCAGTTCTCCCTGGTCAATCATTCCCCATGTGCCACCCTGCTTTCCACTTGTAGTTAAATATTGCAGAAATTTACCTGTTTCACGATCAAATACAGCAGGCATGGCCCTTCCGGAAGGAACAAATAATTTAGTTTTAGAAGCGATTATATAGCTTTGAGGTGATATACCTCCAAAAGACAGCTCAAAAGAATCATCGTCCAGATCATCATTTTTCCATATAATTGAGCCATTTTTTGCATTTAAAGCACAAATGTACAGACCATCGTAAGGAAATACTCCTGCACCAAAATATATTATTCCATCTTCAACTAATACACTAGTACGAACAGGCCAGAGTGATATCATATTCCCATTGCCAAGTACTTTCTTATCTTCTGGGCCAGGGTGAAATTTCCATATCATTTTCCCGCTTCTGGCTTTCAAACAATAAACATAACCATCATCAGAACCAAAATAAATACGGTTATTCCAGATAGTAGGTGAAAATCTCACAGGACCACCAGTAAAAAAGACCCATTTTTCCTTACCTGTGGAAATGTCAATAGCATATACCTTATGATCTGCGGAAGAACCAAAATAGGCCAAACCCTTTGATGCAGAGACATGGTATGCATTATCAGAATTTGTTCTGGGCATTTCTTCGGCTGGTATATGCCATGCCGGTTTTGGAGTATGAACAGGAAAATAGGTCCATTTCAGAACGAGCTCTGATGGGATATCTTCTGAAGTTACCCCTGTCCGTGAACCATCATGTCGATAAGTTATCCATCCATGTTTCTCGGCATCCCTGCTACAACCTGTATTAAAAATAATGACAGTAATAATAAGAACAATGATCCATGAACAATTATTCCAGTTACTACCAAATTTGGGCTGGCCTGTTTTCATGATATTTTAAAGATTAATTATAAAAAAGAAAGACCCTTCATACCTTTTGTGATGAAAGTTCAAAAAAATACATAATCATAAGTTCCATTCGTTGCAATCTATATTGCAATTTAATATAAATTCCGGGTAGATGCAAATATATCCAAGTCTCCATTTTTTACTTGAACCCGGGGTAAAAACGAATGATTTTAATGAAGTGTATTCCCTCAGGATCATTATATTACAAGATATTCCTAGCTTTTAATACTATTAATAGCCTTAATGACTCTTTAATTTAAGAAGTTAAAAAATTCATAATATAGTCCGTTTAAGTGATTTGAATTTAAACTTTTGTATTACTAAAAACGATTTTTTCCTTTTTGGGTTGGTATACTTGGCGAATCTTTATAATTTGGGAAAAACCTATATCAAAAAATAGCTTATGTTGACCAAATAATGTGCATCTTTGTAATAAAGGAAACGCCATGAGTTACTATCAGCATTTTATGGGGGAACAATGAAAAAGAGAACAGGATAACCTAAGATTATAATGAAAAAGGATAAATTGTTTCTTTCTTTATTAATGATTTTTAGCTTAATTTCTTATGGTTCATTTGCCTGCAGATATACTGTTCGTGAAATTGGCTTTTCAGAAATTGGCTCAAAGTACTATCATTTATTCTTTTTGACGAACTCACACACACAAGAAGAACAAGTGTTGACGATAAATAAATTCTCTAACTTGCTCTTAAGGGACTCGAATATCAGGTTGGAATTAATCAATGTAGATGAAAAAGGATCTTCTTCTGGTTTAGAATATATAACCCGGCATAACATTCAGACTTTTCCATCTGTCGTATTTGTTGCACCTGATGGAGAATCCATTAGGTGTCCATATACAATGGCAGGTCAATCACTTTCTGCATCTTCCTGGTTTTTAATGGAAACCCTTGCCACCTCAACTTTTCGCGAAGACTTAATTAGGAAACTTATTCAGTCATATGGCGTTGTATTGATCATTGAAGGGGCAGATGATGCCGAAACCATAAGAGTAAAGAATGATGCCAGGGAAGCGATCAAAAAAATTGCAGGATCATTAAACCAGATGCCAAAAGTAGTAAATAAGCCACCTGAAATAATGGTTATTCCACGCAGCAAAATAGACGACGAAAAAATTCTTCTATTTGGTTTGGGTATTACTGAAAAGAATAAGGATGATACACATGTGGCCATACTATATGGCAGGGGAAGATTAGCAGGACCGGTCTTAACAGGAGAACAAATCAATACAAGGAGAATATGTAATCTCCTTACCTTTGTAGGTGCAGATTGTGAATGTGGAATTGACAACTCCTGGATAATAGGAGAAATGATCCCTCTGAGATGGGGACCTTCAGAACAAGCTGAACTGATAGAACAACTCGGATTTGATGTAGAAAATCCTTTTGTAAAAACAGAAATGAGTCAGATCATTTCAATGAAACCTAGTGTTATGAATCCTATAAATCCACTTGAGGAAAATCTATTAGAATTTATGGAAACAAGCTTTGAAATAGAAAATGGAACAGACGCAGTTCCAAGAATAACAGCTG
>LJUQ01000256.1 GCA_001304505.1 Bacteroides sp. SM23_62_1 | reverse complement strand
TTAGCATCTGGGAATACGATTCCCAGGGGAATCTTACTGGAGAATATTTTACACCAATTCAAAGTTACCAGGGATTGGGAACAAAATACTTCAACCCGGTTGCTGTCGGAGAACTAAGCTCAAACGATGTAAATGAAAACAGGGTGATGAACAGCTTTACGCTGAACTACAATATCTTTCCCTGGATGAGATTCATGGAAGTTGTCTCGTTTCAGTATGTAAACCAGAAGAACAGCAGGTTTCTCCCTTATAATGCTATTGGAGCAGACTGGCTTAATGAGAAAATTAACGAGTCATGGGAAAGAAATATCACGAACACTGAAATAATCACCCGAACACAATTATTCTTCACACCCCGGCTGAATGAAAGTCATTCTCTTTCAGCCATGATCATGGGTGAAACCGACCAGTTAGGAAATGAATATAGCACTTTATATGGCAAAAACGGACCTTCAACCAGTATTCAGGATCCTGCAAGCAACCCTGTAATTAGAAATCTTAATTCCAGGCAAGAGGAAACACATATCCTTGGAACACTGGCAAGCTTGAATTACAATTACAGGGACAGGTATATGACCCAGATGAATATACGAGCTGACGCCAGTTCCAGATTCGGAAGGAACAATAGATGGGGAATTTTTCCCAGTATTGCGGTTGGATGGAGGTTCTCAGAAGAGTCCTGGTTGCAGGGTCTGACTTTCCTTACCGATGCAAAATTGCGGTTTAGTTACGGACAGGCTGGAAAACAGCCGGACGGTGCTTATGACAGGCATGCCATTTTCAATACGGTTGACCCAAACCAGTATATCAATGAACCTATCGTGGTTCCCACGCAGGTTCAGCTGGCCAATCTTAAATGGCAGACCCTTACGCAAAGCAACCTGGGCATCGACCTGACACTGTTTGGCAACAGAATCGACATTACAGGAGAAATATATACCAAGATTACGGAAGACCTGCTCTGGGAAAATTACGAAATACCGAAATCTTCAGGTGTTATATTTAAAGGATTAACAGTACTAAAATGGTATAACGGGGGAAGACTTGAGAATAAAGGATGGGAATTGTTTTTCCGTGTAACAACCCTGAACCGGAAAGACACAAAAATGAATATTAACTTCAACATTTCCCACAACGTAAACACTTTCATCGAATTCCCTGAGAACTTCAACCCGGAGGTGGAAACAAGCATAGGCAACGGGCAATATCCCAGAAGGGCCCAGGCCGGTCAACCCATAGGTTCCTTTTATGGATTCAGATATCTTGGCGTATGGCCCTCTGATGAAGATGTGGTTGCATTAAACGAAAATGGAGATGTATTGGTGGATGTAAGCGGCAATCCTGTTCCACTTAGATATTTAGGCACCTACAAATTCCAGGGAGGTGATGCTAATTATCAGGACATTAACTGTGATGGAAAGATTGACCTGCTGGATGTTGTGTATCTCGGAGACTCCAACCCTGAATTCATCGGTGGTTTCGGTACAAATTTTTCGTGGAAAGATATCCGCATTTCATGCCAGTTTCATTACAGGCTGGGATTCCAGATCGTAAATGAGATAGCCCTCGATACAGAAGGGATGCTGGATAGAAATAACCAGAGCAAGGCTGTATTATCCAGATGGAGAACCCAGGGCCAGAATGAACCCGGTATGCTGCCACGTGCTTTTCTTGACCATCCCGCAAATAATCTTGGTTCGGACCGGTATGTTGAAAACGGTGATTTCCTCAGGCTGGTTAACCTCACATTGAGTTATAACGTGCCAAAGGAATTTTGCGAGAAATTGCATATTCGTTCCCTGGATATAGGCATTACTATGAGAAGGGTAGTAACATTTACCCGTTATTCGGGTCAGGATCCTGAAATTTCGCAGGAAATCGAGGATCCATTCTGGTTTGGTACAGACCAGGCAAGAACACCCCCGCCCAAAGCCTACACATTAAGCATGGCACTTGGTTTCTAAACTTTAAATGATAATGAAAAAAATTAAACATATATATGAAATAAGGTTCAATGTAGCTATCGTATTGATTATTTTTTCATTAACAGGTTGTGAACAATGGTTTGAACTTTATCCCGATGGCCTGGTAAAGGATGAATACTGGAAATCAAAAGAAGATGTTGAAGCTACGCTTATGGGTGCATATCAGAAATTCGCCCAGCTTGACTATAAATTATTCCTTTTTGGTGAACTCAGGGCTGATCTGATTGAAGAGGGTCTCAATACACCCGGATACCAGAGTATGATCATGCAGGGGAATATATACCCCAATAATCAATTGTGTGACTGGACAGACTTTTACGTTGTGATCAATTATTGCAATAATGTATTGAAATATGCCCCGATTGTTGTTGACATTGATAAGACCTTTACTGAATATCAGATGAGGGGTTTTGAGGCAGAAGCGATTTTCCTGAGAAGCCTGGCTTATTTTTACCTGGTAAGGATTTATAAAGATGTACCACTTGTTCTTGAACCTTCTGAGGAAGATGATGTGAATTTTTTCCTTCCCAAATCAGCCGATACGACCATTTTAAGGGTAATCAAAAACGACCTGGAACAGTTTCGCCGGTATGTCACAGACGAATATGGATCAACGGAGGCCAACACTGGCAGGGCTACAAAAGGAGCTTTTCTTGCCCTGCTCGCCGATATAAGCCTCTGGAATTTTGAGTACAATGACTGCATAAATTACGTGGAACAAATTGAAGAGCTCGGTTACATGCTGATTCCGGGTGGTAAATGGTTTGAGATATTCTACCCCGGAAATTCCCTCGAAGGAATATTTGAATTACAGTTCAATGACAACCTGGATCAATCGAATTCAATATATGATTATACTTACTGGAATAATTATTACCTGGCAAGTGAACATGCGCTGAAACTTCTTTCTCCTTCGGAATCAAAAGAGATTATTCGTGGTAATGCTTCACTCCGGAGCAGTGATTCCAAAATCTGGAAATATTGTGGTGCAGCACCCGATGGCAATACACTCCGCCCTGTTTCCCAGCGTAGAAGCGCAAACTGGATTGTCTACCGGTATGCAGATGTGCAACTGATGAAAGCCGAAGCACTTGCGATGACAGACAGGTACCAGGAAGCCCTTAATATTGTTAACGAAATCAGAAATAAACGGCTGATGAATCCTATAAATGTTAACCTTACTTCTGATGCGATGGAAGATGCTATCATGACTGAAAGAGCTACTGAACTGGCCTTTGAAGGCAAACGATGGTTTGACCTGTTACGGCTTGCCCGAAGAAATAATTTTAAAAGGAAAAGTAAATTGATCGAAATTATCATTGACAGAGTACCTTCGACTCAAAAACTGGTACTTGCTTCTAAACTTACAAATCCTTACGGGTGGTACTTTCCCATCGAACAAGATGAACTCGAACGGAACAACAAACTCGTTCAAAATCCTTATTATGCAGAATATTCAACAGATTAATCCAATGTTCATCATGACACGTATTGCACCTGTAATACTACTCATGCTTCTTGTATGCTTTTCCTGTGAGAGAAATCAGGATGACCGGGTTTTCTACCAGGAGGATCTGATTGATATTGCTGGTTATATTGAGAAAAATAAGGAAAAATTCAACCGGTTCTACGACATTATGAATGTTGGTGAATTAACCGACCCCCTGAGTGCTTATAATCCGGCCGGAGATGGTTCTTTTACACTATTCCTGCCAACGGATGAAGCTTTCGACAGATATATACAGAATAACAGCCGTTATTCCAGCTTCCATGCCCTCATTCAGGATATATCCTTTGTAAGGGAACTGGGACGGTACCATCTGGTTAGCACAGGGATCAGGACGAATTATTTCCCCTATGGTGCCCTCCCCGATACAACGGCAACAGGAGATATGCTGACCATCGGTTTCAGCTCTGACCTGGATACTACTATTTACAAAGTGAACAACATTGCACCGGTTATCATTGCAAATCTTGAGATGGTAAACGGATATATTCATGTCATAGGTGAAGTCCTTGAACCTGTTAATTTTACAGGTTATGAATGGCTGGCACAAAATCCGGGTTATACCATCCTCTCTGAAGCCCTGAAATTAACAGGATTAAAAGATACTTTGAGCCTGTATATAACCACTAATAAACAGGTGGTTAAAAACATGTATACCATCCTTGCAGAACATGATTCAATTTATTCCCGCTATGGTATTCATTCAATCGAAGATCTGATTGGCAAATATGGTACACCAGGAAAAGAGCTCACGGATATTGATAATAGCCTGTACCAGTTTACAGCTTACCATATCCTGGAACGAAGTTTTTTCCTGGATGAATTCGAAGGTTCCGAGAACTATAATACCTACGCAAATTTTCCATCATCCATAAATGCGGCTGGATTAGAGATACGGATAAATCAGGGAGTCGATACATTCTCAATCAAAATATCAGGTGGGGATACAACCTGGATAAATTATATCCGTTTTTTTTATCAGGAAAGCAATGTGCTTACTAAAAATGGTCCAATACATTTTATTTCCGATGTCATGGAGTTATTTAACCCACCCAGAATTGAACGGACTTTCCAGTTTAGGGAAGAACCGGCAATAGACCAGGCCAGCGAAACAGAAACATTTATTGATCCGGATAAGTTTGTAAGAATCAATTGGAGTGGAACGGATTATATAATTTATGTTAGACAATCCGGTACTTCTGAAAATGCAAAAAACCCCGATTATATCCGTATTGAAGGAAATTTCACTATAGAGTATACCATGCCAAAAATTCTTCCCGGCAGATATGCATTAAAATTCAGAGCACATGCTTTCAACATGGAAAATGCAACCGTCCAGGTTTATCTTGATGGTAAAAGGATCGGGGGAAACTATGACCTCACATCAGGAGGCGACGATACCGGTTATAAGATAATAACGGTCGGAGAGGTTGATTTTGGTAAATATTCAGAACATACAATAAAAATACGTGCTTTAATACCTGGTATTTTTATCTGGGATTTTGTAAACTTCACACCTCAATAAATGAGAAGAATAATTTATATCTGCAGTATTATTACTATCCTCATTTTTATATTTATATACTCCTGCAATAAAGATGATTGGGAAGATCATTATTCAAATTATGATGAAAAGGTGAATATGAACCTCTGGACTGCGGTGAAGGAAGAGTCAAGGTTCTCGAAATTTGCAGACTGGATTGAAGAAAACAACCTGGACACGATATTTGATACCGGCCTCTCGTATACGCTGTTTATTCCTAACAACGAAGCCATCGAAGCTTTTCATGATACAACCGGTTATCCCGTGGAGAAAATACTTCTTAATCATATTTCACAAACTGTTTTTCAGACACGTAATATTGATCATAACCGGAAACTTCAAACCATGTCGGGAAAATTTGCTCTGATTGAACGTACTATTGATGGTTTTTCTTTTGACGAACATCCCATCATATACACCAGCCCTCTTTACCTCGACGGAAAAGTTTATGAGATATCTGAAGTAGCTTTTCCCAGACCTAACCTGTATGAATTTACATCGCTGTTTAGTTCGGTAATTAAGAAATACATTGATGAAGCCGATTCTATTTATCTGGATAAAATAAACAGTAAACCAATTGGGTTTGATGAATACGGGAACACAATTTATGATTCAACTTTTGGAACTGTAAACCGTTTTGAACGTGATTTTTTCCCTGTGAGTCAGGAATTCAGGGATAAATCTGCAACCTTCATTTTATTCACCCAGGTTCAGTATAACGAAGCCCTCAATATGATGGCAGCCAATCTCGGTCCAGGTTTCACTTCAAAAGATGATATCCCTATGATATGGCAGGACCAGGTTCTTTTGCCAGATATGATGGCAAAAAGCCTCTTCTATGGCATCATCGATTATTCAGAGTTCAAAAACTCCATGGTTAGTATTACAGGCGATACAGTTGTAATTGATCCTTACAATATTGATCCATCCTCGAAATTTCTCTGCAGCAATGGACAGGTTTTTACATATCTGAATTTCATTGTACCAGAAAATCTATATAAGGGCAATATTATTATTGAGGGTGAAGACCTGGTTGACTCGATCGGTGCAGGTAAATATGCATGGAAGGAAGGTGTAACTGTAACAGGATTGGTTACAGAACCTTTTAAAGATGCCTCCGTACAGGCTTCACAGGGAGCCCTCGTAAATGTGTCCTTTCCCAGAAACTACACCGGTGAATATAATGTTGAATTTGCCTTTACGAATGTCTTCCCAATGAAATACCGTCTTGAATGGAGGGCAAATTACAGACCATCAGGAATATTTGCTGTCTATATTAATGACCTTAAACTTGGTGAATTCGATACATACAATTTGAGGTCATCCGTGATAAGTGTTACCGGCAAAAGATTTATCGCTGTGGAAGGATTTAATAAAAAGGATTGGTGGGTTGAGAACATCGTTGATTTCGGGAATATTTCGATCAGATTTGAATTCCTGGGTCCCGGAATCCAGTCAGTAAATGGCTTTAATATTGATTATGTTGC
>LJUQ01000255.1 GCA_001304505.1 Bacteroides sp. SM23_62_1 | reverse complement strand
TAAAACTAAAACTCCAGAATTTGCCCATCATCAATAAGCTGTTTTCTTATCTCATCGCATGTAAGATCATGTATACATTTCCTTTTCTCAAGAGCCAGTGATGCCACACTACCCGCACTCTGACCTAGGATCATGAATACCGGTTCCATCCTTATTGAACCAAATGCTATATGCGAGCTCGAGACACAGACAGGCACCAGAAGGTTTTCACACTCCTCCCTTTTTGGCATTATCGAACCCAGATCGATCTGATACGGCTTTGGTGCCCTTACACCAATATCTCCCTCATTCTGCACGAAGCCTTCGGGTGTAACATATCTTTGAACGTTATGAGAATCCATTGTATATGAGCCCATTCCAACAGGACTGGGCACAGGCCTTTTAACAAGAACATCACTTTCTGTCATTACATATTCACCCAGCATACGGCGGGCTTCTCTTACATAAATATTGTAAGGCCAGTAATCATTATCCACAAATTCGTCCTTTGAATATCCCCATGAATTCATTGTCTCCCTTACCCATGCAGGGAGACGAAGATCTGTTGCCGTAAAATAAAGCAATCCTTTCTGATAAAGAATATGTTCTTTAATAATCTCTTTCCTTCTTTCATAGGAGGCTTCCGGGTAATCCCAGTTCATTCCGATGTTGTCATAGCTGAAGGGGCCATGGTTATTTACATCAGTCTTAAGATTTGGGATCGGGTCATATTTACCGAAGAATTCATCCCACCTTGTTTCGGATAACCTTGCCAGGAGCTCATACTGGGTGCTGTCGTATCCCTCAGGCATTGTTATTGGCACTTTATTATCAGGATGTTGAGTCAGACAGAGCCTGAAACAATAAGCCTGTATTTTATTATCACCGGTGTCGTTTTCTCCCGGTGTTTCCGGTGAAATACGAGGCAGAAGTCCGCTTGAGGGGTCACCGGGGATTTTATACGGATCAATATTATCCTTGAAATAATGTCCATGGTGAAAAACTCCTTTCTGAACTCCATTCCATGTTTCGTTATAAACCAAGTTTGCCTCACGACCCGTATGGTAACTGACACCTGCAGATGCCATTAAATCGCCTTCGTAAGTTGCATCGATAAAGATTTTACCTTTAAAGACTTTGCCACTTAAGGTACTGATTGATATTATTCTGCCGTCTTTTTTAATAACTCCTGTTTGCCGGTCGAGCCATTCATCCCTGTGAACAGTAATATTATTTTGTGTTATCATTGTTTCGAAAGCTCCTTCAGCCACATGAGGTTCAAATATCCACATAGTATGTTTCTCACCGTCTATGGCAGGATTCCCCTGACCACGGTTACCGTACTCGGATTGTTTTTGCCAGTTCCATGATTCAGGCTTCTGGTAATGGGCAAAGATAAGCTGGTAGAACTCCCGGGTCACTCCTCCGATGACCTTTTTGTTACCGGTATCGGTAAAGCCCAGTCCTGAAGAAGACATACCCCCAAGATGTTTATCGGGAGATACAATCAGTACAGATCTGCCCATCCTGGCAACCTGGACTGCTGTTGTCACAGCTGAAGAGGTTCCGCCATAAACTATTACATCAGCTTTGAATGCCTTTCCTGTTGATTCATTTCTGCATTGGAACTCAAACAGGAAAAAGCTCATTATACAAATTACGGACAAGATTTTGTTCATGGTTATTATTTTTCAGTTTGATATTTTATTTTCGATCTCACATGTGCTAGCGCGGATTTGACTTCGTCGAGCTCGTCCCGCTGAAGCGTGACTCGGTTAGCGAAACGAAGTGAAGCATAATCCGTGTTGTTTTTATAAGTTTTAAATTCTATTGTATTCAATTTATTTTTATAATTATGCCCCGATTACAACCGAGGAGACCATGCAGTGGGATCAGGGCTCGACATAGTCAACCGACCGAAGGGAGCTCACCGAAGGTAAATCGGCGCCGGCTTTTAGTATTAATTGATTATTATTGTTATTGTATTAATCCCTGGTTTTAAACTGATAATACCTGTCTCATTTCGTATCATTTTGCCATTTAAGTTAACCATTTTTCCCTGAGCATCCGGAATTACAAAGTCGCATTCCATGTTAGCAGGAACAGTTATCAAATATTCTGTAGAAATATCCGAAGATTCAAACTCACCGGTTATAGTACCACGAATTATAGGGATGATTATTTTGCTGTGGGTCAGGTTACCCAGCTGGGGTCTGATAACTGCTTTTGAGAAACCAGGTTCAGCAGGAGCAATTCCCCACATATGGGCCGGTATTATATTAACCGGAGCCGCTCCCCATGCATGGTTCCAGTCGGAGTTGGGTTTATATTTCATGTCCCAGGCTTCCATTGTTATAGTTGACCCGGAACGGATCATGTTCCACCAGCTCCTGTTGTTCGTGGCTGTCAGGAGACTGAAAGCATAGTCTGCTTCTCCTGCTTTATAGAGTCCTTCGAGCAGGTATTGAGCTCCATAAACACTGCAAGCCATACCTCTCGACTTGATGAAATCAATAACAGATCTTTTGTATTCTTCAGGTACAAGGTCAAATGCAAGGGCAACCATATTTGCATGCAGGGAGGAGTGCCGGGATAATTCCCCGTCGAGGTAGATCCCTCTGGTTGTATCAAAGAGTTTTTTGTTAATAGTGTCTTTAACCTTTAATGCCTGGTTACGATAAAGAATGTAGTCAACATCTTTTCCCAGGTACCCTGCCAGCTCAGCCATAAGAACAAGGTTACGGAAATAAAAGGCATTGACCATAGTATTTATTTCGACCATGTCATAACCATCTCTTTCCCCTTCAGGAGTGGCCAGTTTCCAACCGGTATCTTTCTGGGCAGGGGGCCAGTCAACTATATCCCTGATCCTGTCCTTCATATTTGAGAAACCCAGATTTATCATAATTTCATCAGTCACATTTTTTGAACTGATGAGACCATCCTGCCTGGCGAGATTGAAGAGTGTTTTATGTTTTAATTCCTCATAATATTCGTTAACTGATTCTATATTACCTGTGTACATAAAATCATAATAAAACATGGGTACAGTATGCAAAATCCATTCTGTAGGCCATGTGGGATGCCTGATAAAATACTCATTTGTCAGGCGCGCCAGGGAGTATTCGCGGTCGGTATAATAGTGCCCCATCTGGTTGATATATGCATCAGCCTCATAAGGGATCCTTTCCCTGTCACCATCAACATAGATACCGGCAAAGGAGGTGGCTTTAATACTGTATTTGCATATTTCCCAAACCTGGTTCAGAATGGTATCCGAACTTTCAAATGAGCTCAATCCATCATCAAAATAGTACCAGTATGCCTTTTGTCCTACATTCCCTGATTTTAGTTCAAAACTGCAGTTTTCAATTTCACAGTATCTGAATGGTGTAATTACTCCTACCGAGTCGGGCAGTTGTATTGCTGATGGACCGGTATTTCTGCTGTCGGGAGGCAGGTCAAGGGTATAATTTGTTTTTCCGGATTCGACAGGTAACAAAACTTTCTGGTATCGTATAGTGCCGCCGGGATCCCTGTCAATTCTGTTATTATTAATTGCTTTTTCACCAAGGTGGATTATTAAAGTATCTCTGTCAGTTGGTATTATTTCAAGAACCAGGTTTGCAAATGTATCCTTACCGAAATCTATGAAGTAACTATTTGATCCGGTCTTTATTATTTTTTGGGGCCTGATTATGGTTGCCTGGAATTTATTTCGGGTTGTGGCATAATCACTAAATTTGCCGGTCGTAAAGGACTGGCCTTCAGAATACAAGCTTGGTTTGTCCATATAGTCCCATACCCTTATTTTCCAGTGATAGGTTCTATATTCAGCAAGTTCGGTTCCACTTAATTCCACTTCAGATGATTGTGAGCTAAAATTTTTCCCACTGTCCCAGATGTCACCAATATTATTATCGAGTTTCTCTATTGAAGAAGAGACAAGAATCTGATAAGCAGTCTGTGATTTTGCATCATCAGGTACTATCCAGCTGAATTCCGGTTTCGGATCAAGAATCCTTAATCCCGATGGTTCTCTGATAAATTCGACCATCAGTCCATATGGAGGTTCTGGTTCCAGCTTTTTTTTAGCGGGAACAATCATTATGATTAATACCAGAATCCATTTTAAAAACATATGTTCAACTGGTTAATTCCAATGCTAAAGATATTTATTCTGCAGGAATCTGAAATTATTCGGGGATTAATCAATGGTTTAAAACGTTGGCATTTCAGAGAACTTAATGTTTTTCGGAATTATAAAATATTTTGCATCAACCGGCACATTGGTCTGGATCTTAGTTACTTCCTGGTGCGAACCGGTTCCCATCACTTTCATATCTAAAAGCATTAGTATTCCATTCCAGGTCAGCACTTTACCCATATTTCCCTTCATGACCTTGCAGGATTTGCCCAGGAAAGTCTCGTCAGGAGCTTTTGCAAATCCCATTTTGGAGTACATCGATACTGGAAATGATGATGTGTCTATATCCCCTATTGAGGATTCCGCAATCCAGGTGATAAAAGGATTTTTCAGTTTCATTCCTTCAGTCGGATCGTCGGGGTCCCACATATACTGGTAATCACCCAAAGTGACTACCCAGCCTTTCCTTTTCTCACCCACTTCCACTGCATCTGTGAACATCGCGCTTTTCATACCATAATCGTTAAAGTAGAGTGTTCCTTTTCCCACTTTATCCCCGGAAAAGGAGTATTCAATAATACCTGATTTGATGCCATAAGGCTTAAGTGTAGTTTTCTGACCTTCCAGTTTCGGCAGGATAATAAAGAGACTGATTGTTAAAGCAATTAATTCTTTCATGATTTCCAAAGTATTAGAATTATAGATTATTATGTTATGACGATTTCTTTTAAAATTTTTACGGACTCTATTTATGTGTTCCGCCTGTCTGAAGAAATCAGACTCCTCCGGGGGTAATGATCCTGTTAAAAGCAATCATTCGGATTATCATTTTCATAGCCTGGTTGATTCAGGATGTAGACCGTGACGGATTGAGCAAATGAAGAGTCCCCGATATTCTCTGAGTATCCGTTTTCGATTGGATAGTTCTTGTGCTCGGTATATGATCTGTTGGTGGTACCTCTGTATACTCTCCCATAAGGTCCATTGTGCCATCAGGCCGGATGTTAAAATCCATCTTCAATCGCTGGTTTATTGATAAACCTGTTTCATTTTATTAACCAGAGATGCACATCTTTGTTATCATACGTGCATTCTGGATTTTCCCTCAGACTATTTTGAGGATCAAGCTCAACTTCAAGACGGTAATTGCCGGCTTCGAAATTGATATCCTCATCTCTGAAAGGAGGATATACCATTGCCTCTATACTGCTAATATTAAATTTTATTGGTTCAGACAATTTGTACCAATCGTGATGATAAATGCCGCTGAATCCCCATTCCTCCTGGGCAACAACCACACCTTCCGGTTGCTTTATAAGCCTGACCAGGACATTTTGTATGGTGACAGGACTTTGTACCCCTTTGTTTCTCATTAAGACATTAAATTCCAGCCAGCGTTTACGTTCTACATAAAACACGTAACTGGTCTTTTGCCACTTCAGCTTTGTATCCACGATCCTGCATTCAAGATCAACGGGCTGGGTGTAAACAGTTATTGTACCCTGACTGGATCTGCTCTGTTTGCTTTCTAAAGTTTGTATATTGACCACATAACCATAGGGATCTATGACCCAATTATAGGGTACTCTAAAACGATAAGTACCAGTGTTGGGCGCCTGGCTAACAATTGGATATTGTGCCTTCGGCTTGCCTGCTGATGCTGATTCCAGATCGATCCTGACATCACCACTTCCACCATATTCCCATTTAATAATGTATTCCCTCCCGGCTTCCCATACATCGTTATTTGCAGGGGAGGTTACTTCAATCGGATAAATCACCCGGGAAGTCTCTTTAGCCTTCTGAATCTTGGGCAGGCTTTTTGAAGATGTTGAACTTGTAAACGTTAAGGCCTCCCTGATGTTTTTAAGTTCCATTTCAGGAACTTTCACTGGCGTAAAAGTCTTGTGTGCCGTTTTAACCTGCTGTGCAGAAGTAATTTTCTGTCGTGACACCTTCTGTCCATGAGAAAAAGGCAGGCTGAAACCGGTGAAGCCCAGGCAGGCAACTAAAGCAACTTTCTTTAATAACTGCCTCGCATTTTTCCTTCGGATAATTTCATAATTTTTCATAACTGCACCTTTTTAATTTTCAAATTTTCTTATTGTAACTATGTTACTCTCTGAAATACCAGGTATTGCGCTATATCTTCACGAATTCTACCCGCCTGTTATTGGCTTTGCCCTCGGGGATGGCGTTGGTGTCCAGAGGCTTGTTTTCGCCCCAGCCATTTGACGTCAGGCGGCCGGCATCAATACCGATTTTTGTCAGGGCGTTGACCACTGTAGATGCGCGCTGTTCCGAGAGTGTCTGGTTGAAAGCGTCATCGCCGTCGCTGTCGGTATGGCCCTCAACACTGAACTTAATCTCAGGATATTCATTCATAAGCGTGGCTATCTCGTTTATAACACCCATTGATTCGGG
>LJUQ01000053.1 GCA_001304505.1 Bacteroides sp. SM23_62_1 | reverse complement strand
CAATGGATTCGCAGTGTTGTCATGGGACAAGCCCGGCAGCGGAGAATCAAAAGGCACATTCAGCCAGGAGTATACGATAACCGAGCGGGCTGAGATCCTTGCCGATGCAGTAAAAGTATTAACCCAAAATACCTCCATTCTCAACTCAACCATCGGGTTCTGGGGAATCAGCCAGGCCGGATGGGTAATGCCAAGGGCACTTGAAATGACTGGTGACGTTGCGTTCATGATTGTAGTAAGTGGGGGAGGTGAAGACAGTATCGAACAGATGGCTTATCAGGTTGGCCAGGTGGTTGCATGTAAGGGTGGATCAACAGAACAGGTTGATACAGTTGAGAAATACTGGTCACAGATGTGCAAGGCAACCGGGTACAGTGAATACAGGGAGGCGGCTGATATCCTGGTAAACATCCCGGATGTCTCAGATTATACCGGACTGACAGTTACTGAGCAGAGCAAGTGGAATGCATGGCCCCAGGATATTGATGCCTTCTGGAATCCTATGGATGTTATAGAAAAGACAACGATACCCCTACTGGTTTTTTTCGGGGAGCTGGATAAGAACATTGATCCTGTCCAGGGAGCTCAAGCCTATAAGGAAGCCCTGGAGAAAGCCGGAAATGAAAATTATATGATCATAATCATTCAGGATGTCGGACATGTAATAGCTTCCGCTACCACCGGATGCCTGGATGAACCAGTTAGCAGCGAGTGGGCCACCGAATACCTTGACACCCTCGAAAATTGGGCCATCGATCGAAATCCACTGAAATAATGTGTGATTATCTTGGCTGGAAAACGTAACAATGATCAACACATAAATGAAATCGATATATTTTTAAATATTATCATCTATAAACCATATCATGAAAACTTCGTATTATTCTATTCTTGTCGCTGTCTTTTTTCTGATTACCTCAGGATGTGAAGATAATGGAGAGACTGATAAAAAGATTACCGGAACGGGACCTATAGTTACAAAGAACTTAAATTTTGCAACTTTTGATAAAATTGAAAATACAGGTGTCGCAAATTTTTACATTATTGTTGGGAATTCCCAATCAGTCGAACTAAAAGCGCAACAAAACATTATCGATGTTATGACCTATGAAGTTGCAAGCCAGACGCTGAAAGTCGGGCTTGAGAAAAATATTACTCTTGAAAATCATGAAGAAATTAGGTTTGATATTATGATACCTTCAATAACTGGTATTGAATTAGCAGGGATTGGAGATTTTGTATTATCTGGAACTGACCAGGATGAATTAACCATCAATTTTACAGGTGTTGGAAACATAGAAGCCTTTGATTTGAAAGTTGACACCTGTTACATCACATCAAGCGGTATAGGTGACTGTGAAGTATATGTTGTCAAATTACTGGATGTAGAGATAACAGGTATTGGAAAAGTTTATTATAAAGGAAGTCCGACCATTACTTCTGATATAACCGGCCTGGGTCAGTTAATAGACGCAAATCCATAAATAAATAAGGTGATTCCTGAGCAAAACGAACAACAATCTTTTCTGGAATAAGATTTCTTTTCACTAAATGGCGAATCCGCCAGCAGGTGGATAAGCAATACGACCTCCAGCTACCGACCATCAATAAATTGAGGGTGTCTCAATAGCCTTTAAAGACTTTTGATACACCCTCTTTTGTTTTGGAAAAGGAAATAGTTTTCTTTGAGGTTTCACCTCACATCCCCCTTACCAGTTTCCTCAATAAGGTTTAGCTTCAAAATACCTTTCCTGGAAAATAAAAATCATCAGTTTTTTAGCAATGTTCAATAATTGAACATCAGGCGAACGAATAAGAACAGAAATATTAGATCCCATGAATGATAACAATACGTAAATTATTGAAAATCAGTTATATGGGACTTAGGGCATGTTTTTTGAAAGGCTATTAATACATTCATAAACAACATTAATATAACAATTGAAACAATTGAAATGCAATTAAAGGAATGTTTAAAATGAAAATATTACGAACAATTATAGTACCCGGCTTATTATCGCTTTTTTCATTGGTGATAAATTGTTGTACTGAAACGGGACTTGAACCGGAACCAACAACATCAGAAAAACTTCAAAAGGTTCTGGACAACAATCTTGAAGAATTCAATGGTAAAGGCGTTTCAGCGGCTGTTATTTTTCAAAACCAGGATCTGTGGTCGGGGACAAGCGGCATTTCATTCGGAACCTCGTCTATCACTAAAGATATGATATTTAACATCGGAAGTGTTACAAAGACTTTCATAGCTGCACTATGTCTTCAGTTAGCTGATAAAGGAGCAATTTGCCTGGAGGATTCGCTCCATAAGTGGCTTCCTGATTATCCGAATATAGATAATTCAACAACTATTCTGCAATTACTGACTAATACCAGTGGAATCAATAACATTACGGATAATCCGGAATTGTGGAGTGCTGTTTTCGATGATCCGGCAAAATTGTGGACCCTTAAAGAGTTAGTATCATCATTTTTAGATGAACCTTATGCTGCTCCCGGGGAAGATTGGTTTTATTCAAATACGAATTATATCCTTTTAGGAGAGATCATTAAGGTTGCAACCGGATCATCAGTATCATCCGGGCTCAGGAACCATTTTTTTGAACCGCTGGGGATTAGCAACACATATTATGCTATAGAAGAAACACTCCCACCGGATATTGCCCATGGATGGTTTGATCTTACAGGTAACGGTAGCTATGATGATGTATCCTTAATATCACGAAATGGGATCTACTCGGTACTCGGGTCATCTGCAGCAATTTTTTCCACTGCAGAAGATCTGGCAAAATGGTCTTCAGCTTTGTTTAATGGGAATGTGCTCAGCGAGTCATCTCTGGATATGATGCTGTATGCTTACAGTACAATGCCCGGTACCACGGATGTTGGGTGTGGCATGGGAGTATTTCTAATCGGCCCGGCTAATAATACCGGTGTGAAACTGATCGGGTATACGGGAAGAACTTTCGGATACCTTACATCGATGTTTTATTTACCTGATTACGATATCAGTGTTGCCGTCATCATAAATGAAGATAATACTGCATGCCTGGATGCAATAACAACCGATCTTATTTTAGAGGCATTAAATAATGGTTAGTCCATGCAACCCTAACCTGAATCTGCCTGTCCCGAAGACCCGGATCATAAACATCTGTTTTAAATGATCCACAATCTGGCAGAATTTATTCTATTTCGTTGCTGATTGTAAATTCAGCTTCAATTGAGCAACCTTGTCCGGTTTAAATTAATCAGCCTGTTTGAAGGAAAATCATGAAATCAAATTGAATTGATAATGTGATGTTTATGTATAGGTTCCAAATGGACAGCCATTTCCAGGATCATATACTCGATTTGCTCTGGGATGAGACGCCCAGTCTGTCAGGATTTTACAATCTCTTCATTAAAAAAAACGAAAATTATTTGGACATAAAATCAAAATAATATATTTTTGATATCAAAATAATATCATAAATTTTTAAAAATGGAAAGGAAATCTTCACCTATTTCGGGCTATGTGATGGTATTCATCGAGCTCGTTTTGCTGGCAGTGACCATATTCTCTGCGATGCGTGGCATGGTCCTGCCTGCAGTAATTATGGCAGTTGTTTTTATTTTTCTTGCTATCGGGTTTTTGATTGTTAATCCCAATGAAAGCTCCGTTCTTGTGCTTTTCGGAGCATACAGGGGAAGTGTGAAGGACAATGGATTTTTCTGGGTAAATCCTTTTTTATCGAGAAAAAAGATTTCACTCAGGGCCCGCAATATTGATTCAGATCCAATAAAAGTTAATGACAGGATCGGTAATCCGATCATGATCGGTGCCGTTTTGGTCTGGCGTGTTCAGGAAACTTTCAGGGCTGCCTTCCAGGTCGACGATTACGAGCATTTTGTGAACATCCAGACAGAAGCGGCTGTAAGGAAGCTGGCAGGCATGTATCCCTATGATAATTTTGAAGACACTGAGGCTGAAGTCACCCTGCGCAGCGGAGGGGAGGAAGTGAATGAGCAGCTGGAAAAGGAATTAAGCGAAAGATTGGAAATTGCCGGAGTGGAAGTGATGGAGGCCAGGATCAACTATCTGGCCTATGCACAGGAGATTGCCCAGGCGATGCTGAAGCGCCAGCAGGCTTCAGCCATCGTGGCCGCACGTTTCAAAATTGTGGAAGGAGCAGTCAGTATGGTCGAAATGGCCCTGGAAGAGCTGAGCAAAAAAGATATTGTACAGCTTGATGAGGAGAAGAAAGCATCTATGGTCAGCAACCTGATGGTGGTTCTCTGCGGTGATAAGGAAACCACCCCGATTGTAAATACCGGGACACTCTATTAGTCTCTATGGAAAAACTTTTATTCAGGGAAGAACAAAAGTTCAGCAAGCAGTGGATATGGTTAATGCTTCTGTTAGTATTCGCTGTATCTGTCGTGCCTCTCTGGTATGGTCTGATTTATCAGGTCACTACCGGGCAATCCTGGGGGGACAAACCCATCGGCAATGGTGTTCTTGCATTGCTTGCATCCCTGGTCACTCTTCTTATGACCGGCATTCTGGTATTGTTTAAAAACATTCATCTCCAGGTAGAAATCCGCAGAAATGAAATATGTTTCAGGTATCCTCCTTTTATCAGAAGATGGAGAAGAATTGCCAGCACAGATATTGAAAGATATGAAGTGGGGAAATACAGGCCTGTGGCTGAATATGGTGGATGGGGGGTAAGACAGGGATCTAAAAAACATGGTAAAGCCTATAATTTGACCGGTAATATTGGTCTGAAGCTGTTCCTGAAAAACGGGGAAATTATCCTCCTGGGAAGTCAAAGGGCTCAGGCCGTTTCTTATGCTATGAAAAAACTGATGTCAAGAGATGCTTATACCGACAAGATATAAAACAGGTTAAGTTAACAGGATTATGACAAAGAAAAAGTCCTTTGCCTTAAGGATTAACAGTGATATCCTGTCGGCTGTCGAAAAATGGGCAGCCGACGAATTCAGGAGTACTAACGGGCAACTGGAATGGATTATTTATAAAGCCTTGAAAGACGCAAAGCGGCTAAAACAAGATACCACCTTATCACAGTAAGAATAAATAAGATTCTTGGTTAAAACATCCCCCTGATACTGTGTCTTATCTGCTTTTATGAAAATATATGCGCAGCATGAAAATTTTTGTGCAGAGTCTAATAAAAAAGAATTGGCAATCCTTGACTTGAGATTATTTAGGTAGTAATTTTAATATATATTTTAACCATGTTCACTTATCCAAAATAATCCTCTATAAAAACTAGTATGATTATTCTCAGGATAGTAAACATTGCTGCAATATTTTTAACTCTTTTTCTTCATTCATGTTCCCGTAAATGGTGTACCCGTTGCTGGGCAGATGGATCAAGTATTTTAAATGTAAGAGGTTCTGCTGATATCAGAATTTGTGCAGATAGTGAAGATGAATTGCTTTTATTAATAGATTACACGGAGTCGATTGGTTATGAGTGTGAAAAGAATGATTGAAACATATGTTTCCCTTATGATATTTATGGTTCAATTCCCCTCCTGGTTGCGCTCCAATTGCTTATATTATTCCCGTTAGTTACTGTGCCTTCCATCCTGTTTCCTGTAACACGGCCTTTATAAATTGCTCCGTTAACGCTGAAAGTTATTTCGTTGCCATAAAGCTTTCCATCATATATTTTAAACGAATTTTGGCTGGTTATGAGGTTTCCGTAAGTCCGCTGAAACTCCTGTCTGAGTATAAGCTCCCCGTTTTCCAGCTCCCAGGTGCCTTCAACTTTAGCAGGAACTATCCACAAAAGCGCTTTATTCCAAACATAAGGGCCATCAAGGGTAGCTATCAGGTCGGCCTGCCATTCCCCCATGCCAAAGGTATTTGAAACAATGCGGGTACCAGGTTTCAGGTCAAGAAACCTGGGGCTGAGTTTAATGTTTAATTCGGCCAGTAAAAACATAGTTATCACAGTAGCTTCTGAAAAATCATACTCGAGCAGGTCAGCATTGATAAACCTGGCTTTATCGGCTACACCCTGTTTCTCGGCGTTTTGCTTCGACAGCTCAACCATGTCGGGATTGAATTCGATGCCAAGCGAACGGGCACCAAGCCTGGCGGCAGCGATAACAATACGGCCGTCTCCCGATCCGAGATCGATAACATAATCAGTGGAAGTTACACCCGCTATTTCAAGCATCTTATCAACCAGCTCCTGAGGGGTTGGTACCCAGATCACGTCCTTTCCTTCCTGACCTAGCTCCGGTTCATAATTACTGACATTCTCACCCTGCTGCGCAAACAGAGAAGCAGTGATAAACAGCAGTAACAGAACCTGCAAGGAGCGATTTATCCGTATAAAGGATTTCATAACATATTAATAATCAGGTGAGTTCAAGAAGCTGTTGTAAAGATCAAATTTGTTAATTAACACACACAAATTTAAACTTTTTATTGAGGGCATTTACCAAAACTCAGTTAATAACATGAAAATCCCGAGCTTATTAAAAAATCAATAAAGGCTTCCCGAGAAGTTAGCTTTTTGAATGGTTGTTACATTAAGCAGGATAGGATAAACTTTCTTCATAAAAATTCTTCAGCACATATTAATCTTTATTTTTAATATACGAACAACATGAGATGATTATTCAATGCATCCAACCTTTATGTCCTCCTGTCCTGATTATTAGGGCAATGCCTGATTGTCCTTTAATTACTTGACTTTCTTATCTTATTTTAATACTTTTATTCGGAAATTTTTTACGAAACTATTCCCGACTTCGGATTTGTTGGATAGTTCAATATAACAAGGTGTAACTCATTATAACATCTTCTTCTTTCAAATGATCTAATATCAATATTTCAATATCTCCTATCATGAAAACACTTACAATTTCTTTACAAGTTTTTCTGGTTATTGTATTCTCATCATTCACAATTATTGATTTATCAGCACAGCCAACCACGATTGAAATATCCGGTGATATTTCACAGAATACAACCTGGTCGGATGATACTGTCAAAGTTACAGGAGATTTAACCTTATTGGAAGGCAATACCCTTACAATAGAACCAGGCGTATTTGTTGAATTCCAGGGATATTATGAATTCAGGATATTTGGTGAGATCCTGGCAGTCGGGAGCGAGAACGATCCGATTTATTTTACAGTTGATGATACTACTGATTTTTATGCCAGTCTGGATGACTCAACAGGATGCTGGAAAGGTATCCATTTTGAAGGTTCGGGTAATTCAATATTCCATTATTGTAATTTTTCCTTTGCCAAAGCGGTTGGTGAATACCCGGATTATAAAGGAGGTGCAATGCATATTGAGGGTGATGCGATACATTTATCGATAAGAGCCTGCATTTTTGAAAATAACTATGCCAGAAGTGATGGGGGAGCGATACAGGTTTCCGGCATAAAAAATGAATTAACTATTGATAGTTGTCAATTTATATGGAATACCTCCGACAGTTGCGGGGGGGCTATAAATCTGCAAGGAAATAAATACACCCTGGGGAATAATGAATTTGGATATAACAAATCTAATTGTGGTGGTGCTGTTTCATTCTTATCTGCTGAAGTAAATTTTTATAATAACATTGTTTATCGTAATACAGCTGATGACATGGGAGGGGGTGTATATGCCTTATTAGGAACATTTACAGCTGTCAATAATATTATATCTAATAATCTTGCCAGGTTCGGTGGTGGATTATATATTGATGGCTCTTCATACCCACAAATAATAAACAACCTGATCGTCAATAATTCAGCATCAAATAATGCTGGTGGGATATGTCTTGCAGTCTCTGATGCCATCCTGACCAGTAACACAATAATCTATAACGCCGGTCCACCAAAAGGCGGTGTCGGAGGATGCTTTATTATTGGTTCATTTCCAGTGTTCCAGAACTGTATAATCTATTTCAATGAATATTACCAGATAGGTCTCAAAACCGATTTTAGTGTTCCAAATTTCTATTTTTCTACTATCCAGGGAGGTACTGAAGGTATCGCTTATTCGGAATTCCATGGATTGGCCGTAAATATTTTGACCGATGATCCTGAATTTGAATCGGTTCAGAAGGGAGCAGGGTATATTTATGACGGACTGGGTAAAGATTGGTCCCTTAAACCAGGTTCACCCTGTCTGAATGCAGGGAATCCGGTAATGGATGGACTCAACCTGCCGGAGAATGATATTTACGGCAGGCGCCGGATTGCAAACTCAATTGTCGAGCATGGAGCTGCTGAGACATATATTGATCATATAACAGTAAGCGGTAATATCCTTTATGATGAATATTGGGTGGCTGATACAGTATTTGTTATCGGTAATACCAAGGTTACTGACAGTATAACACTAACAATCAATTCGGGAACGGTGGTTGAATTCCAGGATTTTTATGAATTAATGGTCTATGGTTCCATTGTGGCGAAGGGCAAACCCGGTGACACGATAATATTTACTGTTCCTGAAGAAAAGAGATCGACAGGCTGGAGTGGATTATACATTTATAATGGTCAAGCAGAAGTGTTTTTTAAAGATAGCTCCATTATTGATATGTGCATTTTCGAGTATGCCAAGGCGACCAATGATGAAAAAGGTGGCGCTATTGAAATAATATGGATGTCAAACCTGAGAGTATCTAATTCTGTTTTCAGGTTTGACAGTTCCAGTGTCTCAGGAGCGGCCATATCTGCACATTATTGCTCGCCACTGATCTGCAACAACCTGTTCACGCATAACTATGCACCCGGGGGAGTGACGGATTTTGACCATGGCGGCCCCTATTTTATTGGAAACAATATTATTGATAATCCCTCCCGGGGCGTATACGGATCATATGTGAATATCTATATGAGAGATAATTTCATTGCCAACAATAGTGAAGGTATCTATTTATGTAACAGTAATACAAAACCCTGCATCATGGTCGATAATATAATCGTTAACAATGATGAAGGGGGGGTGAAATGTGAAGGGCCGGATCTTTATTTTGTGAACAACAATATCGTTCATAATGGAGGAAACGGGATTCATTTCGTTGGTGGTCAGCTGACGCTCCTGAATTCCATTTTCTCAGGAAATGATTATAACGAAATCATTGAGAATACAAAATCAATACAGATACATAACTGTCTTGTTATGGGTGGATTGACACAACTTGTGGATACCACGATGCCAAACCTGATCATGAGCCATAATGTTGTTGGTGATCCCGGATTCATCAATCCTTCCCAGGGTATGGGACGGGATTATTTCTCACAGGCGGGTGACTGGGGGATTTATTCCGTTTCTCCCTGTATCAATGCCGGAATAAATAGTTTTGGCGGGTTTAACTTTCCTTCAGCTGATATTCTGGGAAACCAGCGTATCAATTTGAAAACCATTGACATAGGTGCGGTTGAGAACCAGTCCGAAATGTTAAGTATAATTAAACACCCTCAAAACCATATTAAATGTGAATCAGAACACATCACTTTATACGTTAATGCATCCGATACGGCAAGGTATCAGTGGTTAAAGGATGGTGTGGAACTGGAACAGGAGAACTCAAAGTCCCTGTATATCGATTCCCTGAGTATTTCCGACCAGGGTAGTTATTACTGCCTGGTAAGCAATGGGTATGGTACGGTAGAAAGTTCCCAGGCTTATATCCTGGTGAATGAACCTGCCAGGTTTTTATCAAAGGGCCAGACGGAATGGGTTCAGTCAGGAAATCATGTAATCATTGAACCATTCTTCGAGGGCTCAAATCCGGAATTTATCTGGGAAAAAGATGGAAAAGTAATACCGGGAGAATTTCTTCCTAAACTGGATTTAGTACCAGTGGATTCCACCGATGAAGGTATATACGTCTCGATCATTTCAAATACCTGTGGAACAGATACATCAGAAGCAACATATATCTACCTGGCTTCCCAGATCTGTATGGTAACCGTTGATCCGCTCACCGGCAACAACCTTGTTATCTGGGAGAAAGAAACCCTTGCACCCCTTCTTGAATACAATATATACCGGGAAAGCAAAGCTGCAGGTATATATGATTTGATGGGAACGGTTTCTCATAATGATCTGAGCATCTTTGTTGACTCAACAGCCGATCCCATGGTTCAGGCATATCTTTACAAAATCACCGGGGTGGATACCTCGGGCTATGAAACGGATATTGACCTGTGTAAACCCCATAAAACGATCCATTTGCTTGTCTCAACGAATCCTGAGCTGAACACAACACAGCTGGAGTGGGATAAGTATTACGGATTTAATTGCCAGACCTATCACATTTACAGGAGTCCGACAAAATCCGATTTCATACAGATTCATTCCTTGTCAAGCTCCCTGAATTCCTGGACCGATCCGGATCCGCTCATTGATGTCGGTTATTACCGGATTGCTGTAGAAAAACCGGATCCCTGTTATCCCACAGGCGGAAGTAAAAAGGCAGATGCCGGCCCTTACAGCCATTCCATGTCGAACATGGAGGATAACCGTTTGCAGGCGGTACAGGAAAACCAGGCTCCAACGGATATGAATCTGACAAATAACACCATTGCTGAGAACCAGTCTATTGGCACGCTTGTAGGAAGGCTGGAAACAACAGACGCCGATACAGCAGACCATCATACTTATAAGCTCGTAAGTGGATCAGGTGACACGGATAACAATCGGTTTACCACCCTTGGCGACTTGCTTATCACTGCCGAAATCCTCGATTATGAAACAAAAGATACACTGTCTGTCAGAGTAAAATCGACCGACAAAGGGGATCTTTCATTTGAGGAAATATTTATCATACTGGTCACCGATGTGAATGAGGGAGCCGGCAACCTGGCCCCAACGGATATCAAGCTGAGCTTTAATTACATTGATGAAAACAAGCCTGTCGGAACAATGATCGGAAAATTCCAGACTACCGACCCGAATGGGGATGATATGCATACCTATGGACTGGTGGAAGGGCTTGGAGGAGATGATAATACAAGCTTCACAATCATGGGTGATATGCTGATCTCTTCCGCAATATTTGATTATGAAACCCAAGGCCAGTACTCCATACGAGTAAGATCGAAGGACGATGGTGATGGGAGACTGTCATTCGAGAAATCATTTACAATATACGTCAATGATCTTGTTGAGACAGACATAATAAATCACCAGATTAAAAATAAGGGGATTGATATTTACCCGAATCCGTTCAGTGAAAGAACAACAATCACTTTCAGTAATCCTGACTTTCAGAAGTATCAATTGATCCTGATGGATTTAACCGGGAAGGTGATGAGGCAGGTTGGGGATATTACCGGTAATAAGGTTGAGTTGAGCAGGGAAAATTTAAGCCCGGGGTTGTATATGATTGAACTGAGGGGGGTGGATATTTACCGGGGGATGGTTGTGGTTGAATAATAAAAGTTATGTCATTTCAAATCCTTCTGGAGCCTGATTAAGGAAGGAACCAAATACCGCGGTTGGAAACCCTGCATCCCGGCCTTGATTAGCCGAAACCACTGTATAAAGGTGCTGCAGGCAGGATTCTAATTTCCAATTTCTTTATTTCGACTTTAACTGTTTCACTGAATCTATGTTTTTTTAGCCAGGGCATCAAAATTTCGAAATATTTGACTATAATCTTTCCATTTTGTAACTTAGATTACGTATTCTTAAAGTTTTAAACATCATTCCTGAATTTTAATCTTTATGCCATGCCAGTACCTGCCGATACCACGCTTGAAGCCCGTGAACGCCTTGCCCTGATGAAACTGATGGACGAAGGGGAATATGCTATCCCATTCCGTCAACTGGATGTAAATCTCCTGATTGCCACATGGAACATACAACATTTTTCGGAAAAAAAGAGCTGGAGGGCTTTGAAATATATGGCCGACATCATAGAACGGTTCGATATTGTTGCTGTTCAGGAGATCAAGTCCGATCTTCGCGGAATTGCCAAACTGCAGGAAATCCTTCCCGGGAAATATCGCATGCTGGTTTCCGATGTGACTGGAAATACAGAACGGTTTGCCTTTATTTATGACGCCCGGACGGTTATTCCAACTGGGATGGTGGCCGAATTGGCTTTTGATCTTGATACTGTTACCCACTATGGATTCCAGCTCCATCGTATGCCCTACATGGCTTCCTTCAGGGCAGGCCGGTTTGACTTTACCATTGTATCGGTACATATATTCGACAGCAGTGCTGCTTTTAAAGAAAAAGAGATCGATGTGATGGCCGAAGCACTGAAAAAACTGTCAGAAAGAGAGCAGCATAAAGTTGTTGACCGTGATATTTTTGTTGTCGGTGATTTCAATATTAAGAAGGAGGGGGACACGTTTTTTAAGGCCCTCACAAAACATGGCTTTGTGATGCCTCCGCAGATGGATAACCTTAAAACCAATTTCAAGCAAACCGGCACCTACGATAAGATTGCCTGGGTGAACCGACCGGATTTTAAATTCGAAGGCAGATGTAATGTAGTAAATTTCGGAAAGGTCTTGTTCCAGGACCAGAATCCCAAAGGCGGGAAAAAGCAGATCAGCGACCACCTGCCCCTCTGGGCTGAATTTAAAATCAATGAACTTACACAGCAACTGACTCAGGTAATAAACCAATAGTGGAGTAGTTAAAATTGGAATTCATAGTCCTTTATTCTTCAATAACTCTAGCCTTCTTCCTTTAAATAGCAACCAATCACATACCCACTACTCCCACACCCACACTCAAACACACTAATAAACTAATATACTAGTATACCAATATACTAGTATACCACTATACAATTTAGCCTTAGCCTTCTTCGTTGACAGATAACTATTAATATTTTTTATTTTCCAATCTGTGGGCTATTTGATTATGAATCTGAATTCTCTTACTTTTCCTCTGTAAAAAGTTTAAATTTGTTTTGAATAATTAACATATTTAAACTTTACAGGAGGAAACTCCCATGAACTTTTTTAATGAGTCTTTGAATAGTTTTTTATGAAAAAAGTTCATGTACGTTTATCTAATCAAACCTGATCCATAATGCCGTTAACCAAATAATTACAAAAACCATGAAAAAATTAATTTACACAACAGCTGTTGTGCTTCTTTTAGGAGGTATTGCATCAGGACAATCATTGGAAAAGGGAAACCTGGTTGGCACACATGTTATATCCGTTGAATTGAAAGCCGGTGTAACAATGGAGAAGTGGCAGAAGTTTGTAGTGGAGAAATATATACCGGAATTAGAAAAAAATTATGAGGGTTTCAAAATTTACCTGTTAAAGGGTATCAGGGGACCAAATGCAAACAGTCTCGGATTTATCTGGGTCATAAAATCAGAGAAGGAAAGGGACAAATACTTTAATGCCGATGGTAGTGAAAATGAACTGGGCCTCGTTATCCAGGAGAAATTAGTGCCGGTGATGGAAGAATTAGAGAAACTGGGGCCATTTACTTATGAATATACTGACTGGATTGTATTGTAGGGAAATAGGTGACAATACTTTAATATATCAATTAATACAAAGTAAAAAACCATTTTCAAATCATACCATGAAAAAATCATTATTTTTCATTATCATTTCAATTATTGGTTGCGCTTTCATCTTCGCACAGCCTTATCCATTTCAAAACACCAATCTTTCTGACGATGAGCGGTTAGATGACCTGATCTCTTTAATGACGCTTGAAGAGAAGATTGACCATCTATCACCCCGTTTACCGGGAATTCCCAGGTTAGGTGTGAAAGGGACCAGGATCGTGGAAGGGTTGCATGGACTGGCGTTGAGTGGTCCTGCTAACTGGGCTGTTAGAGGAAAGGGGGAAGCACCGACCACCACTTTCCCCCAGGCGATAGGACTTGCCCAGATGTGGGATCCGGAGCTCCAGGAAAAGGTAGCAGCATGGGAAGCCTATGAAACGCGTTATCTAACACAGAACCCACGGTATGCCAGTGCCGGCCTGATCGTCCTGGCTCCCAATGCAGACCTTGGCAGGGATATACGATGGGGACGTACCGAAGAGTGCTATGGGGAAGATGCTTACCTGGCTTCAGTCCTTACCACTGCATATGTAAAAGGACTGCAGGGGAACGATGCCAGGTACTGGAAAACCGCTTCTCTTATGAAGCATTTCCTGGCTAACAGCAATGAAAACAACAGGTTCATCAACTCATCGGATTTTGATGAAAGGCTGTTCCATGAATATTACTCCTACGCCTTTTACAAAGGAGTGATTGAGGGCGGATCAAGAGCCTATATGGCTGCGTATAATAAGTACAATGGCATTCCGTGCACGGCACATCCTGTACTCAAAGATGTCACAGTAGACAGGTGGGGGCAGAACGGGATCATCTGCACCGACGGTGGTGCGTTCAGGCGCCTGGTAGATTCCCATAAATACTATCCGGATTACCCGGAGGCGGCAGCAGCCTGTATAAAGGCAGGAATCACGATGTTCCTGGATTTTTATAAGCCTGCCCTGCAGGAAGCGATAGATAAGGGACTGGTTACAGAAAAAGAAATCGGTGAAGCTGTACGCGGCACATTAAGGGTCATGCTTAAACTGGGATTTATGGATGACAACCCGGATAATCCCTATACTAAAATTGGAATTGAAGATACGATCAGGCCATGGACCAATCCTGAAGCGGTTGATCTGGCCAGAAAAGCCACAGTGAAATCCATCGTATTAATGAAAAATGAAGGATTACTTCCGCTTAAAAAGGAAAGCATTTCCTCCATTGCAGTAATCGGGCCAAGTGCAGATCTTGTTGTGTCGGACTGGTATGCGGGAACCCCGCCATACAGTGTGTCTGTGCTGGATGGTATAAGGAATGCAGTGGGTAACAATGTAAAAGTCCTGTTTGCTGCAAGCAACAAAGCTGATTCGGCCGTTATGGCGGCACGTGAATCGGATGTTGCCATCGTATGTGTTGGTAACCACCCGTTAAGCTTTGGTTTGGGGTGGGGACAAAATCATGTGCCGAGTGACGGAAGGGAAGAGATTGACCGCCAGGCTATTTCTCTCGAACAGGAGGACCTGGTTAAGCTGGTAAAAGCTGCTAATCCGAATACCGTTCTTATCCTGGTGTCGAGTTTCCCTTATGCAATCCCATGGTCCAAAGAGAATATCCCTGCTATCCTTCATGTAACCCAATCAAGCCAGGAATTGGGTAATGGGGTGGCAGATATTCTTTTCGGGATTGAGAGTCCGGCAGGCAGATTGGTACAGACATGGTCAGCTTCCATAGACCAGCTGTTACCCATCCTCGATTATAACATACGTAACGGCCGGACCTATATGTATGACCCGCATAAGCCTCTCTTTGCATTCGGGCATGGGCTGAGTTATACCACTTTTGATTATAGCAACCTTAACATGGACAGAACAACAATAGGGGATGGGGATGTCCTGGATCTTTTGCTTGATGTCAGGAATACAGGATTGGTGAACAGCGATGAAGTTGTACAACTTTATGTAAACTTCCCTGATTCAGAAGTCGAGCGTCCTGCCAAGGCATTAAAGGGATTTAAACGGGTCCATATCCCGGCTGGTAATGTCATGACTGTTACGATACCTTTAAACGCTGATGAGCTGAGGTACTGGGATGAAGAAAAACAGGATTTTGTGCTGGAAAAGGGAAAGGTGCATTTGTTGGTCGGTGCTTCTTCTGAGGATATCAGGCTGACAGGGACATTAGAGGTGGAGTGATGGTTTCTGGTGTGGTTGAATTAGGACATGAAGTTCTGCCAATTGCCAATCGGCAGTTTCGTTTCAGTGGGAAGACAGTCAACCCCGGTTGCTAACCGGGGCAGATGGTTCCCGGTTGCTGCTTGCTGGTTCCCGGTCCCGAAATGGCCGGAATTTTCGATTCCGTTACCATTTCGAGGATCCCCGAAAATTAACGCATACGCCAGCTGGCGGATTGCTAATTTTCGGGATGGGAGTGAGTTAGAGTTATGAGTTTGATGCTCATTGTGTCTGAATGTGTCTGGCTGGAAGCCGGACTTGACCGACTCGGCATGCAGTATGGAATGTGTCCGGTTGGAAACCGGAAATAAAGTTCTCAGTTCCCAGTTTTCGGTTCTCGGTGAGAGTGGGTTAGGGCTATGAGTTTGACTAACATTCTTAGTTGTACCTGAATGTGTCCGGTTAGCAACCCTGCCCGTCCGATCAGGCAGGCGGACTTTTCAATCTTCTGCCGGAGCCATTGAATGTGTCAGGTTGGAAACCGGACTTGACAGGTATCCTTTTGCTATTTCAGGTCCGATTGAAAATCGGACCAACTTTAAAGCATTATCCTTTCAACGCTCATCATCCTGCACTCAGCCCTCAGCCTTCTTCTTATTGCGACCCTGAGACCATTACGACAATTGCGACCTCTTCTTTTTCAGCCTTCTTTCCTGTTATCTTTTAATATTTTGCGAATTAAGGATTCGTGCTACAATGGAACAATGGCAGAGATGTGAATTTAAAATTAGTTATCATCCCATACCATGACGGGCGATAATATCCGCCATATATTCCCGGGCAAGTTTTGCCTGTTCATGGACGAAATCAATCCCGGCGGTTTTACCATCAGGAGTTCTTACGTGGTGGCATAGTTCATAACAGAAATAACCTGTAAAACCTATTTCACCCATCAGTTCAATATACCGGTCATAATCGGCCCATTCAATAATTTCTGCCTTATATTTATCACTTTCGTACACCATTTCAACTTTACCGGCACTGTTCCTGAAATATTCCCCTCCGTAATGGGAATGAACCTGCAGGGGACCTACCGCCCTGACCGCTTCTTCGACCCAATCGGGATCTTTCCTGTCCATCATGCCGGCATCCAGGCAGATCTTTAACCATGGTGAATTAACTTCTTTTACCATACGCAGGCAGTCACGATAATCCTTGAACAATGGGGGATGGTTCTGCAATGCCATGGTAATTCCGAATTCCTCACCGAACGCAGCGGATTCTTTCAGGCAATCTTTCACAAAATTCCACCTATCCAGCATGGTGGCATATGGATATTGTTGCTGGAAGGTATAATAGTCACCTTTTACCAGGTCATAAGTTCCTACACCTTCATGTATGGGTATCCCGGTCCATGCAGGGAATAACCGGATAATTTTTGCCCCCAGATCCCTGGCCATCCGTGTTGTTTCTTTAACCATCAGCAGCTGGCATTCGCGGTGTTCCGGAATTGGACTGCTGAAATCATTGTTACAGGCTACGGCAGGCATTTCGATCCCTGCATTAGCCATAATATTTCTCATTTCCTCCCTCCTTTTTGGAGGGATATCCATAGGATTACCCTGGGGCCGCTTATTGTCAAGCTCTATCCCATCATAACCATAATCTTTTGCCCTCTTCACAAATTCCTCAAACGACAACCCGGGGCCATCATACCATATGCCCAGGTAAGTGATACCGTATAATCCGATTTTTATTTTTCCCGATCTTTTAATTTTAAGAGCTGCCGGTGCAGGAGAGGATGAAGCTGCATTTTTAAAAACGGTGTCTCCCAGGACTGCTGCGCCTGCAGCAATTCCTGCTGTCCGTATAAAGTTTCTGCGTTTCATTTTAGTGAAGGTTTTGATAATAAATTATGAGTGATATAAAAATACAAAATAATGAATTGAAGGGTTACGGACAAAGGATTTTTGATAAAGGGTCGGAAATAAGCAACCGATTTCTCTGTGCCACTCATTATAGTGTATATACCGCCTAACAATCAACAGAACTCTTTGCTCAGAACACAGAACTCTGCACTCATAATTCAGAACTCTTTCTCACCCTCCATTTCACTGCTACAATTGCGACCATTCCGGGACCGACAACCATTCTTCCTCAGCCTTCTTACAATTCAACATTCTCCCTGCACAATTCCCTGTACTTCTCCTGGTTCTTCGATCCTCCTGGCGTATTAGCTCCTTCTTTCCAGGCAGCAGTGGCGTCTTTGGATCTGCCAAGTGCCATAAGTGTTTTACCTTTCCAGTACCAGCCCTCAGCTTCCCCGGTTCGTTCTGATCTCCCGACATTGAGATTTTCAGGCCAGGATAATGCCATTTCGAAACTTTTCAGGGCTTCCGTGTAATTCTTTTCATCATATTCCCTGACCCCTTTCTGGATGCATGCTTTATTATAAATGTTCCATGTTATGCTTGAACCCTCCCAGTTAACAAAATAAGGGGTGGAGAGTAAAAGGTTTACACAGTCATCATAACGTTCTGCTGCAAGATAGGCCTGTGCAAGGTTGATAATGATATCATACCGTCTTACGCCTTCGAAAGGCATATTTTCGAGTACTCCGATTGCATCGTCAACCGCTCCTTTGTTGGTTAGGACCTCTGCCAGGTCGCGGTACAGGGTCTGGTCTTCCGGCCGCACCTTGATAGCCTCCCGGAAATAATGCTCGGCCTTCGGATTGTCTTTCTTTGCCATCCAGGAATATAATCCGAGATTGCGCCAGGCCACGCTGTTATCCGGATTGTTATCGACTGCCCTGGACCAGTACCCGGCCGCTTCCTCGAGGCGGCCAAGGCTGCCCATCAGGTTTCCCAGCTGGTAAAGGGCATTCGCATCCGCCGGGTTATTACTGATGGCGTATTCAAGGATATCAATTGTTGCCAGGCGGGAAGCAAAAATAAGATCAGGATAATTCTTTGAAGCCATCAACAGGTATTTCGAAGCTTTGTCCTCTTCACCGTTCATTGCATGGTAATAGGCTATGTAATATAAGACCAGCGGATTAACGATGTCTGCAGGTACAGGCTGGACACATGCTGTTTCAAGGATACAGGCGGCTTCCTCATACAGCATGAGATCAGAAAATGTCAGGGATGCCTCAATCATTTCAAAATCAATCTCTCCCAGAAAGCTCCTGACTTCTGAGGCAAAATCTGCAAGTTTATTATACATAATGGCTGTCAGTGCACTGGATACCAGGTCGGTCGGGTGCGTAACGTTTCTTTCGGCCGTAAGTTCTTCCGCAAGCTGGGATTGACCGGAAGCATATAGCGCAAGCAGATAGTGATGGAATGTCTTATCATCGTCAGGATTTGTTGCGAAAGCCCTCGTAAAGAATTTCATGGCATTTGCAGGATTACCCGACAACATATAGGATCTTCCGATCAAATCGAACCCCGATGAGATAGTACCGAAACACCTCGATGCTTTGAAGCCGCACTCAATGGCTTCTTCAAAATTTTTCTGATGCAGGTTACATAATCCCAGAAAATACCATGTCAGTCCGTCATCATTTGGTTTCTGTTCAAGGGTACGGCGGAATTTTTCTGCTGCTGTGTCATACAATCCAGCTTCATAATCCAGTATTCCAAGATCCCTGAGGGCAGGGGCATACAGGGAATCAACTGACAATGCCTTCTGGTAATACTTTCTTGCTTCTGTGCGGTTTAACGCCCTATCAGATTTTTGGCCTTTGAGATATAACTCCTGCACTGACAGTTGTTCGTCAGGTTTCCCGTACCATGAAGGGAGACCGGGTGGTGTCACCTGAGGCACAGGCAAAGGAGTGGTAAAATCTGCAATCAATTCACCATTTTTACCTTCAAGCTGAATGATAACGGGTGATCCGGAAGTTTTAACGTTGATCACCCTGGCAGATTCCGGTGAAAGGTTTAGCTGTTCCTGGTGAATCAATTTGTTCGCTTCCATTATTTTGCAGGTAACTCCCTCAAAAACCCCTGTCACAATCATCCTGATTTCAAGGTTTTTATTGTTCCGGGAAACCTGGAACGCGATATCCCTGGTCGCATATTCAAACCCGGTTCCCAGTCCATGTACAGGGAACCAGTATTCCTGCCAGGAAACAGCGGATCGTGGTGTAAGGAGTCCGTAATCCGACTGTGTTGGCAGGGGGCCGCTCTGAACCTCAATATAGTTGCCATCGGTATCTGTAAGGTTTTGCTGGCTGACCCTTCCGTACTCTCCCTGTCCCCAGGTCCATGCTTTTTTACCACTGTGCTCGTGATAGTTTGCATACATGATAACACCGCGGTCAAGATCCACATCATAAGCACCGAAAAAATCATAAGAGCAGTTGACCGCAAAGATTGAGGATGCGTCTTCATAATTCCTGGTCCAGGAAAGATCTTTGCCATTGTGTATCGGCCAGTTAAAATAAACTATACCAAAATGATCGGTGCCGAGGCTCATGGGATAAATAAAGCGTGTTCCCGGCAATTGGGGAAAGGCTGTGCAATTCCAGAAATAATAAGGGTTCATGGCATCAGTCGGATTGTATATTCTGATCCTCTCGTCCAGGTATGCCTTTCCCGGGTGGAGTGTCACTCTAACGGTCCAGTGTGTACGCAGGCTTTTTTCGATATTGCTGACTTCAATATAGGCAGATCCATCATCATTCTTTCCGATTAATGCGTCAACAGGTGAGACGACAGTAACCGTGTGATTTTGTGGCCCGGCATTCCATTCCACCCCTCCGCTGATGAAGGCTCCCCTCATGGCTATCATGCTGGGCTTTATCACATTGTTCTTATGAAAAACCTCCTCGCCGGTTGTTTTGTCGTAAACAGAATGGAGCCGTCCTCCCAGTTCGGGGAGACATGTGATCTTAAGGTATTCGTTCTCGAGGAAGAGAGCTTTATAAGTGCGATCCTCCAGCTTACGCGACAGGTGATCCTGCATGCTGTAAGGATAGGTAAGGGCCGAAGTGATAATACTTGATCCTTCAGGCCCGCCTTCCATTGCCCAGAATTTGGGATTGATATCCTCCTGCCAGCCATAGGTGGGAATGGTGATCGTCCCTTCCCACGCTGATACCTGACAGTATGCAGCATGGTTGAGGAACAGAATGAAAGCAGTATATATCACAGAACAGATTTTTTGATTGAAGTTTTTGGATGTCATGGTTTGAATAGTTTGATATAAATTTATATCTGTTATGGGATTAAACCAAAGATATTGAAATTTTGGCTTATATAGAGACGCGCCGCGGCGTGTCTCTATATAAAAAGGTTTTATGTGTCCGCCTGCCTGCCCTTTAGATTTACTTTTTTTATTGTTAAAAAAAAGTAAATCTAAAGGGCAGGCAGGGTTGGAAACCGGAAATATGGTTCCCTGTTCTCAGTTTTCGGTTCTCGGTGGGAGTGAGTTAGAGTTAAGAGTTTGCCCTGTTTTTATAGTGCCTGAATGTGTCCGATTGACAACCGGACTTGAATATTTTGCTCCCATGGTACTGAATGTGTCCGGTTGACAACCGGACTTGACTATTTTGCTCCCATGGTATTGAATGTGTCCGGTTGACAACCGGACTTGAATATTTACCCTTCAGGTGTGTAGCTGCCGGTTAACAACCGTCAGAACTCATCACTCAACACTCAGCACTCTTCCTTAGCCTTAATCTCAACCTTCTTATATATTTGATTTTAAATTTGAATTAGCTTAATTTTATTGAATTAATACTGTTTATATATCACTATACCGAATCCAAATACATTTACATGAAAACTGACAGAAGAAACTTTCTTAAAACAACCGGCACGCTGACCATGGGAAGCCTGCTGGTTCCTGCCATTGTGAAGTGTACTGCAAAAGGTGGTAAATATTCTTTACCGGGGATGGGAATCCAGACCTATACAGTGAATTCACTAATGGTTTCCGATCCTAAAGCTGTTTTCGAAAAACTGGCAGAGATCGGATTTATTAACATTGAAACAGC
>LJUQ01000254.1 GCA_001304505.1 Bacteroides sp. SM23_62_1 | reverse complement strand
GACCCAGTAGAATCTGCCAGATTAGCAGCAGAAAAAGGTATTACCGTTCATACTATCGGAATCGGTTCTACTGAAGGATCACCAATTCCAGTCTTTGGAATAGGAGGCCAGAAAAGTTACAGAAAAGATAAACAGGGTGAAGTTGTGATCAGTAAGCTTAATGAAAGGATGCTGCAGGAAATTGCTGCTGCTGGTAATGGAGTATACATCAGATCGACAGATTCCCGTGTCGGATTGAATGCTATTTTTGATGAGATCAACAAAATGGAAAAACAGGAAATGGATGCAAAAATTTATTCCGACTTCGATGAAAGATTTCAATACATGTTTGGTGTGGGGCTGATACTACTGATCATCGAATTTCTTGTACTTGAAAGAAAAAACCGGTGGTTAAACCGTATTAAACTTTTTGAACGATGAAATATAACAGGATCATAACAATATTCTTTATCGTATTGATTATACAGCCTTTTATTCTGGCTCAGGGGGGCCGGAAATACATCCGTCAGGGTAACAAGGATTATGAAAAGGAATTATACCAGGAATCGGAACTTTTGTATCGTAAATCTCTTGATAAAGATCAATCGTCATATGAAGCTAATTTTAATCTGGGTGATGCTTTGTATAAACAGGAAAAATATGAAGATGCATCGAGGCGATTTTTAGATCTGGCAGATGAGAGAAAAGATAATATGGAACTCGGCAGGCTATACCATAACCTTGGTAATTCCTTGTTGAAGGGAAACAGGGCACAGGAAAGCATAGAAGCTTATAAAAATGCCCTTAGAAATAATCCGAATGATATGGATACCAAACATAATCTTGCATATGCTATGAATCTCCTGCAAGAACAGCAGCAGTCACAGCAGCAACAAGACCAAAATAATCAGGAAAACAAGGACCAGCAGGATCAGGAACAAGACCAGAATCAGCAACAGAATCAGGAAGACCAAAAACAGGAACAAATGGATCAGGAGCAACGTGAAGACCAGATATCAGAAGAGGATGCAAAACGGATACTAGAAGCCCTGCAGCAGGATGAGCAGAAACTTTTGGAAGAAATGAAGAAGCAAAAGGCCCGGGCAAGAAGGGTGGCGGTTCTGAAGGATTGGTAAGGTATACTGGTAACTGGGTGTCTGGGTGCTGGGAGCTGGTTTCTGGGTTTTGATTTCCTGGTGTATGTTGTTTTTTGCTGGTTGTTAAGTCAGGCAGGTATGTCACTGCTAAGTTTATGGTCATCCAGAAATGTCATCCTGATCTGCCAGATGGCGGATTCAGGATCTTCTAACATACCACTTTTATTGCGTCTTAGAAGATCCTAAAACAAGGATGACATAGCACTCTATCATGATAATTCCTAAATTGACACAAGTTATTAATATAAACCTGGTAATAAACCAGACGAAAGGCAATGGTCATAAACTATAAAGTCGTTAATAGACCGGAACGAATGGCACATTAATGAAGCTAACACATACCATATTTGTTTTTCTTCTTATTTTCTGCTTTAACTCCGGTGCGCAGGATGTCCAGTTCACAGCCGATGCACCCAGTGTTGTTGAAATGGGCGAACAATTCAGGTTGACTTTTACACTGAATGCCCGGCCATCCTCATTTTCTCCTCCGGAACTCACCAACTTTTATGTTCTGAGTGGGCCCAACCAATCAACCAGCACAAGTTTCCAGATCATCAACGGAAAGACAAGTCAGAGTATAACGATTACTTATACATATTATCTTCAGGCAACAACTGCAGGAACATTCACAATTGAACCTGCACAGGCTGTGGTTGACAGGAAAGAATATTTTTCAAATCCTCTGTCTGTGGAGGTTGTTGGAGAACAAAAGCCTGCTCCCTCGCAGCAAGACCAAAGAACTCCATCCACACAACCGCAGCAATTGCCGGCGGAAGAACTTTTTGTCAGGGTACTTACGGATAGAAAATCTGTTTACCAGGGGGAGCATATTATAGCTACCATTAAAATATATACCAGGTTAACCATAACAGGTTTTGGCAGCAGTGAAATGCCGGATTTCAGCGGATTCTGGTCGCAGGATATTGAATCGCCAACCCAGATAAGCCTGCAGAGAGAAAATGTAAACGGAGTCATTTATAATACAGGAGTTATTAGAAAAGTTTTGCTTTTTCCACAGAAAAGCGGCGAGATTATCATTGATCCGTTCAAGCTCGAGACTTATATCAGACAACAAATCTCCACTCCGAGGAGTATTTTTGATGATTTTTTTGGCCCTTCCTATTCAAATGTTTCAAAAATGCTGGAGAGTGAACCTGTAAAAATCAATGTTAAACCTCTGCCTGCAGATCAGCCAACAACATTTACAGGCGCTGTAGGATCAATGAATATCAATGCTTCGATTGATAAATCAGGTGTGAAAACAAATGATGCTATCACATTACGGTTTGCCGTTAAGGGGAATGGAAACCTGAAACTCATTGAATCTCCGAAAATTGATTTCCCTCCCGATTTTGATACCTTCGATCCAAAGGTTACTACCAATATACAAAACACATCAAACGGACAAACAGGTAATAAAACATTTGAATATCTTCTGATTCCAAGGCATGCAGGAAACTACAGGATTCCTCCCGTATCTTTTTCTTATTTTAATCCTGAAAAGGAGAGTTACCAGACATTGCAAACCGGTGAATTCAGAATAACAGTAGAAAAAAGTGAAGAAGATGAGCAGGTTAATGTCATACCAGGTTTATCAAAAGAAGATCTTAAGATTCTTGGCAGTGATATATTATTCATTAAGGCAGATCCATTCAAATTGTTCCCTGCAGGAAAAATCCTTTTTGGTTCACTACCTTTCTATTTTGTGTACATTATTTCCCTGTTATTATTTATAATCATAGTGCTGATCAGGAGAGCACATATTAAGAAACGGCAAAATATAGAATTGCTTAAGAATAGAAAAGCCAGTAAAGTTGCCCGGGGGAAACTGAAACAGGCATATAAATGTTTGAAACAAGATCATAAAGAGGAATTTTTTGAATCTTTGCTCAAAGCTTTCTGGGGATACCTGAGTGATAAATTAAGTATTCCAATATCTGAACTATCAAAGGATACAGCCGAAAAAAACCTGAATACATATATCAGTGATCAGGAATTGATCCAACGGTTCCTGAAGGTTATTGATGATTGTGAGATGGCCAGGTATTCACCACAATCCGGTACAGAACAGATGGATAAACTTTATACTGAGGCTGTGAAAGCAATCACAAAAATGGAGCAAAATCTCAGATAATGAAACAGTTAGCAGGCTTAATATTAATTATACTACTCATTGCCCAATCGGCATTTACACAGGATATTTATGACCTTGTCAAAGAAGGCAATGAATATTATATTAATGGTGAGTTTGAATCTGCGATTGATAAGTACGAAGCTGTGCTGGATTCCGGGTATGTATCTCCGGAATTATACTACAACCTGGGAAACGCTTACTTTAAATCGCATAAACTGACGATGGCCCTCGTACAATATGAAAGGGCATTATTATTGGATCCGAATGATGAAGAGATCATAAATAACCTTGCCCTGGCACGGCAATATGTGGTGGATGAAATAGATGCTTTACCGGAATTATTAATAAAAAAATGGTACCGGACCTTTATTACAATCTTCACGATTGACCAATGGGCATATATCAGTATCTCTACTTTTATTTTTGCCCTGGTTCTTTTCCTGATATACCTTTTTACCCGAACTATAAATCTCAGAAGGTTTTCATTCTGGCTGGCATTTGTATTTCTTTTTCTGGCTTTCTCGACATATGTTTTTTCTTATCATCGCAAGAAAAATATATATGATCACAATTTTGCAATTATTTTATCTCCGTCCGTAACAATCAAAGGATCTCCCGATAATAGCGGAACCGACCTTTTCCAGTTGCATGAAGGAACAAAAGTTAAAATTATCGATCAGATGGGAGAGTGGAAAGAAATCAGGCTCAGCGATGGTAATGTCGGCTGGCTAAGAGATGAAAATCTAATTAAGATATAATATATTTACAGTCATGATGTCAAAACATAAACCTACTGAAGAAGAGGTCAATCAAACGGAAAGCTGGGGAATCTGGAGCAAGGAGCCTTCTGAATTCCCGTGGTTCTATGAAGAAAGAGAGACCTGCTTAATCCTTGAAGGTTCTGCAACCGTTACAGCTGCTGATGGTTCTGTGATGAGTTTTGAAAAAGGAGACCTGGTAACATTTGAACCAGGACTGGAATGTACATGGAAGATTAATCAGGCGATAAAGAAGAGGTATAGGTTTGGATAAAGGAATGTGATCACACATCCGATGATTCAAAGTCATCGGATGTGTGTAAAAACCTCAGATATAAACAAGTCATCCCGACGATCCGTCTTAGGCGGAGAGAAGAGGTCTCGTTGTTAAAAATGATCATCCGGGATTTGGATTATCCATGATCATTCAATCCTCCGGAGAAAAAATGATAAAGATTTATAACAAGCGACTTTGAAAGATCAGACGAGGTCCCTCAGTTGCCTGCCTGCCGGCAGGCAAGTTTCGCTCCTTCGGGATGACATCAATTCTAAGGACGGCTTTAACTTATATCATAACAACCGAAGCCCTACTGAATTAACGATTAAATTAACTACTGAACAAACAATACACCATGAACTCACTTTTACTTACGCTTCTGGCATTTGCTGGGTATATCCTTGCTTACAGAACATACGGAAGATTTCTGGGCAGAAAATTATTTAAACTTGATAATAATGTTTTAATGCCGTCTCATAAATTCAATGATGGTGTGGATTATGTGCCTGCTAAGAAACATATCATATTCGGGCATCATTTCACAACCATTGCCGGCCTGGGGCCGATTGTTGGTCCTGCTATCGGGATCATATGGGGCTGGCTACCTGCATTTATCTGGGTTTTTCTTGGTTCAGTCTTTATGGGTGCTGTTCATGATTTTTCCACACTGGTTGTATCAGCAAGGAACCAGGGTAAAAGTATCGGGGATATGACAGGTGATTTAATAAGTCCGGGGACCCGATATGTTTTCCAGTTCATCATGCAGCTTCTTTTATTTATTGTATTATCAGTATTTGCGATGATCGTAGGGGTTTTGTTTGAACTTTATCCTGAGGCAGTTTTTCCGGTTTGGATGCAAATCCCTATAGCAGTTTGGCTTGGATGGCAAATCAGAAATGGTAAAAATGATCTAGTTTATTCAATCATTGCCGTGATACTGATGTATGCTACAATTATTGCAGGAGTTTATCTGCCGGTCAAAGTACCTCCTGTTTTTGGATCATCTGTTATCACCTGGTGTATCATATTATTTATCTATGTTTTTTTTGCATCCACCATACCAGTTCAGAAATTATTGCAACCCAGGGATTATATCAATTCACATCAGCTACTTGTCGCCATAATCTTACTGGTTTCAGGATTAATTGCGGCTCATCCGGTAATTACTGCTCCGGCCATTAACCATGATGCATTTTCAGGAGACAATGATATTCCCGGCCTTATACCAATACTTTTTATAACTGTGGCATGTGGTGCGATATCAGGATTTCATTCACTGGCGAGTTCAGGAACTACAGTGAAACAGGTTGATAAAGAAAAAGATACCCTTTTTATTGGGTATGGTGGGATGTTATGGGAAAGTTTCCTGGCTGTTCTTGTGTTGATGGCTGTTGCCGGAGGTTTGGGAATGGGACTTACAGATAATGGGAAGTTCTATTCCGGTATTGATGCATTCAGACACCATTACAGTTCTTGGGCAGCTTTCAGTGGTATTGATGCAAAACTGGAAGCCTTCGTTACGGGAGCATCAAATTTATTCAATAGTTTGGGCTTACCATCCTTATTTGGAAAATCATTAATTGCTGTTTTCATTGTAAGTTTTGCTAATACAACGATTGACTCTGCGACCAGGATACAAAGATTATCTCTTCAGGAGATCTTTAAAGATAAAACAGGTCGCATCAGGAAACCCATCAATAACAGATATGTTGCAACTTTTTTGGTTGTTCTGGCAGCTATGATCATGACATTCATTAAACCTGGTGCCACCGGCGCCCTGATCTTATGGCCGTTATTTGGTTCCCTGAACCAGTTGCTGGCAGCTCTGGCACTCGGTGTTGTAACACTTTATTTATATTATAAGGGGAAAAATATATATCTTACACTTATCCCGATGATATTTGTCCTTCTTGTTACAATATGGGCTATGGTAAGTAATCTTTTGGATTTCTTGAACAGAAAAGAATACTTATTGATGGTTCTGTCGGTAATTATCATTTTCCTTACTGCATGGCTGTTGATTTCCGGAATGACCGCACTTTTCAAATATGGCCGGAATGGCAGATTTGGTGTACATACGTCCGCAGCGGTTTAGTATCCGATAATCAGATAAAACGGATCTCAAAAGTATTAAAATTTCTGATGGCTCCGTCTGACACGATCGTCTCATCGATCCAACCCCCACCAGGGCCGGTTTTACACCACTCAATAAACTCTTTCAGATTTTCTTCATTTCCTTCAGCTTCCAGATAAACTGAACCATCAGGTTCAT
>LJUQ01000253.1 GCA_001304505.1 Bacteroides sp. SM23_62_1 | reverse complement strand
AGTTTGGGGAGGTCCTCTTCGGAATAGATAGGAATACCGTCAGCATAGAGCCTTCCTGCGAGCTCAACTGGATATTTTCTTCCTTCTATATCAGGGATCTGCGCAGCAGTAAAAGCAACTACATGATACTCTTCATGATCCCGAAAATAGGTGTTAAAATTATGGAAATCTCTTCCCGCTGCTCCAATGATAATTACATTCTTTTTTGTCATAGATGAAATTTATTGTCTCGAAAAAATAACCACCAGAAAACTTTCAAAAATATATTTTTTAATGCATAGGAATGATGATTTTTGACATCAACTGGAGGAAGACAACAAATAAGAATGGAATCCGGCATAGCCCTTTGGGGATCTGGTAACAGGTAATTTATGTTTAAAAATATATATTCTTGTTTCCTTCATTCTGATATCCGAAGTAATTTTACAGGGTGAATTTTTTAGCACATATATACTTGTCAGGTGATTCAGATGAAATTTTAATCGGCAATTTCATTGGTGATTTTGTTAAAGGCAATGATTATCTGAATTACCCTGATAATGTCAGCAAAGGTATTCTGTTGCACCGGGAAATTGATGCTTTTACAGATAAACACCCTGCTACAAGGTTCTGTAAGACATTTATTAATCCAAAATACAGAAAGTTTTCAGGTATTGTTGTTGATATATTCTATGATCATTTTCTGGCAACCAACTGGGATCAATATTCAACTATTCCTTTGAAGGAATTTGCAATACAGAAATACCAGATACTGGGAAAGTATTATGATCTTTTCCCCCGGGAGGTACAGGACTTTTTTCCTTATTTTCTTAAAAGCAACTGGTTATATGCATATTCAACTGTTCGTGGACTGAAAGTGGTCCTGCGAAGGATGGCTTTCCGTACTTCACTACCAGATTTTTCTGCTTATGCCATCAACAGGTTAAAAGAAAACTACGAAGTTTTGGAGGATAACTTTAAGGTTTTTTTCGGGGATATTATAAAGTTTGTGAATCAGGAATTTTTAATAACACCCATTTAAACTATTTGATATTATCAGGGGAGATATCAAATTTTGAATTTAGCTCATCGCGGTACATCTTCATACTGTCTTCCTTTATCTTAAGCATATTCCTGAATTCTTCGGAATAAAAGAATTCACTCCTTCCAAAAGCAGGTTTAAGATCAGTAAGCCATTGCGCTTTCTCGTTGTAAACTGCGAAGAATGGTTTTCCAACCCATTCGGGGTTTCTTCCCTGTAAAAATCTTAATACAAAAACTTTTTCGCCATGGATCTTTGCTGTGCCTACAATCTGAATTTTGCCGGGGCTTGCAGACATACTCGGGCCCCTGACGGTTCTGCAGATTCCACTCACCTGCCTGTATGCATTTCTGTATATTTCAAATGATCTGTAAAGTGGTAATATAAAAAAGTGGCGGGCTCCTGTATCTCTTGGAACAAACATGTAATAAGGGATCAGTCCCAGGCTAACCTGCTTTTTCCACATCTCGGCCCAAATAAATGGATCTGCATTAATATGGTTCAGGATTGGTGACTGTGTCCTGATTTTCGCTCCTGTTTCCATCACTTTTCCGATTGCTTCCTGGACAGCTGTTGTTTTCAACTCGGCAGGGTGGGAAAAATGAGCCATGAAGGCAAGATGCTTCCCTGAATCAGTAACTTTTTTAAACAGATTAAGGATGTCAACGGAATCATTATCAGTAAGATAGCGATAAGGCCAGAAAGCAAGGGATTTTGTACCAATGCGAATATTACGAAGATTGGGAAGCCTGGCCTCCAGCAGGGTATTAATATAACCTCCCAGAATGCCAGCACTCATAACCATTGGATCTCCACCGGTAAACAAAACATCTGTAACACCGGGATTACGACGAATATATTCAACCAGCAGATCTGCCTGCTTCATCGCGAATCTGAGTTCATTGATACCTGTGAACTGTGGCCAGCGGAAGCAGAAAGTACAGAAAGCATGACATGTCTGCCCCTGTGAAGGAAAAAATAATACTGTTTCCCTGTATTTATGCTGCATCCCATGAACCTTCTCACCATTCAGTATAGGAATGTTAAATTCGCGCTGCCCTGCAGGATGGGGATTCAGCTCCATCCTAATGCTATATATATGTTGTGATAAAGTTGCCCTGTCTGCGCCAGATTGAACCAGCTCAGAAACCTGATTATAGTGATCCTCTGTTAACATACCACGTTGTGGGAAATTCAGTACAAAGATGGGATCATCCTCATAATGATCCCAGTTAATCAACTCATCAACAACATAATTGTTGGTCTTAAACGGCAATACCCGTGCAACTATATCAATATCATGCCTTTGCGATTTCGACAAACGTGATAATTGCTTAATTTCATCAATGTTTCTGATATTATATGATTTATATTTCATATTTATCTTTGATACGGGGCAAAGAAATGTAAGATAATAAAAAAATATCAGAAAAAAAAAGCCAGAATACTTGTGAATATTGGTATTGTAACAATAAAAAGCTAGCCCTTAAAAAGTTACGGTAATAGTTATTTGATCAAAAAATCTTACTTTAACAACTCCATTCTACTTGCATCCAGCCTGAGCATAATAAAGAGCAGGATTGTAAATGCCCATAATGAAGATCCTCCGTAGCTGAAAAAAGGAAGAGGGATGCCGATAACTGGAAGTAATCCTATGGTCATGCCTATATTAATAGTAAAATGTGTAAATAAGACAGCGATCACTCCATAACCATAGATTCTGCTAAAATCAGACCGCTGTCGTTCAGCAATAATTATCAACCGGACAAGGAGAAATACAAATAATCCTATTACAACAGAGGTGCCTATAAATCCCCATTCTTCCCCGACGGTACAGAATATAAAGTCAGTACTTTGTTCCGGCACAAAATCAAATTTAGTCTGTGTCCCGTTGAGAAATCCTTTTCCGGAAAATCCTCCTGAACCGATGGCAATTTTAGATTGATTAACATTATAACCATGTCCCAATGGATCGGATTCCAGGCCAAGAAGTATATTTAACCTCTGCTGCTGATGCTGTTTAAGCACGTCATGATAAACATAATCAACTGAGAATGAAAACAACATTGATATAAAAAGACACCCAATAACAACAAGTATGTTACGTATCTTTTTCCGGATTGCATAAATCAGATAGATTGGAAATGAGATGAGGAGGCCTGCAACAACTATAAAATAATAATTTGCCCCTATTTCCAGCATTCTGTTCAAGCCGAATAATGTCCCTGTAAATATCGCCAGGATTATCATTGCTCCTAGTACATACCTTATTTTACGTTCAGCAATCCAGAGAGCAAGGAGGGCTATAAATGTTAATCCAGATAATATAAATAATTTATCTACCACCAGTGTCAGGAAAAATAACCCGATAAAAATTATTGCTATCAAGAGCAAAATTTCTGAAAAGCCTGCACGATATACAACCAGAATAAAAGAAAAAAAGACTATTGCGGAACCGAGATCCGGTTGAATGGCAATCAGTATTGCTGGCAGGACAGCAATAAGGAATAAGGTTAATATGGATCTCAGCTTATCGATCCTGAAATTATATGAACTGATAAATTTTGCGAGGGCAAGAGAGGTTGCTACCTTGGCAAATTCCGACGGTTGAAGATTAAAACTTCCAATTACAAACCAGGATTTTGAACCATGTATTTCTTTTCCAATAATCAATACGAGCAGGAGTGAAATAATAGCAACTATATATATAGGATATGAAAAAAAGAAGAAGAATTTCTCGTCTATCATGAATACTATGATTGCAAGTAAGATTGCAGCTACAATCCAGATCAGCTGTTTACCATATTGTTGTGACAGGTCAAAATTTTGTAGTTGTTGTTCATTATAAACTGCTGCAAAAATATTTAGCCAACCAATCAAAACAAGAAGCAGGAATAACAGTACAGTAATCCAGTCGATACTCTTTATCAGGTTGGTTCTTCTTTTCATTATTCCGGTCTTATTCCATTTAAAACATATTCATCCAGGTAGGGTCTTGATATTGTATCATTCAAGTATTTTTCTATCATCAAGCTTGCTATCGGGGCTCCCCATATATTCCCAAATCCGCCATTTTCCACATATACTGAAATGGCAATCTTTGGTCTGTCTTTAGGAGCAAATGCAATAAAGATAGAATGATCCTCACCATGTGGATTCTCAGCAGTACCGGTTTTACCACATACGATTATATCCTGCATCCGTGCCCTCCATGCCGTGCTTCCTCCTCCTCCATTGACGGCCAGATCCATTCCATTAACTACCTGTTCAAAATGAGTTGAATCAATACTTACATAATGCCGTTCAAGGAAGTTTTCATTAATAGATTCTTCATCCCTGATCTCTTTTACCATATGCGGTACATAAAAATATCCCCTGTTAGCAATGATGGCCGCCAGGTTAGCCATTTGAAGGGGCGTAATTCCCAGTTCGCCCTGCCCGATCGCCAGGCTTCGGATAGTCAGGAAATTCCAGTGGTCTTTTCCATATATCCCATCATAATAACCGGAATTCGGTATAATACCCTTGAGTTCATTTATCATATCCGTTCCAAGAAGTTGTCCGAATCCAAATGATATGATATGATCGCACCAGTTATTGAAAGCCTCCTCAGTATTACTAAATTTCGGATCGGTTAATATTCTCCTGTAGACATTTACAAAATAAGAATTACAGCTATTTTGTATAGCACGCACAAAATCCAGTGGAGATTCATGCATATGGCAACCAACTGTGATATTCTCAAAAAAATAGCCCATGTAGCAATCAAACTCTGTCGAAGGTTTTATTACTCCTTCCTGAAGGGCGATGAGCCCGTTCACAACCTTAAATGTTGAACCAGGTGGATATTGTGCCATCAATGCCCTGTTAAACAATGGCTTAAGCGTATCCTCAGAAAGAATCTTATAATTGTCACCCCTGGCTCTGCCAACTAGAAGAGCGGGATTATAATTTGGCATAGTAACCATTGAAAGAATTTCACCTGTTGATGGCTCAATAGCTACAATACTTCCCATGAATTTTTGCATCAGGTGTTCCCCATATTCCTGCAATCCGGCATCCAGAGTTGAAATGATATCTTTCCCAACAACCAGTGGTTCATCATACCACCCTCCCTGATAAGATCCCATTTCACGATTATAAACGTCAACAAGGACAATTTTTCTTCCTTTTTTTCCCCTCAGGACATGCTCGTAGGATTTTTCTATTCCGCTGATACCGATATAATCTCCAGGCTGATAGTACGGATCCTGTTCAATCGTTTTCTCATCCACCTCTCCAACATAGCCGAGAAAATGTGCTGCAAGATTTTTTGGATAATTCCGTAATGTTCTGGGTTGTACAAAAAAACCGGGGAATTTGTACATTTTCTCCTGCAATACGGCATACGTAGCCGATGATATCTGTTTCATGAATATAGATGGCCTGTACAAGGAGTAATCTCTGGCCTGTCCGATCCTGTTTATAACATCAGCCGGTGTAATATTAAGTATTTCACAAAAATCAAGTGTGTCAAAGGACCGGAGCTGTAAAGGATTAACCATCAGATCATATGCAGCCTCATTGTAAACCAGGATCTCCCCATTCCTGTCATAGATCAATCCCCGCGCAGGATAAAGGATTTTTGTACGCCTGGAATTGCTATCGGCTGAAAATTTATAGGATGAATCAAGAACCTGCAGGGAAAATAACCTGATAACAAAAATTAACCCCACCAGAATAATGATTCCGGCAACAATATACTTTCTGCCTGCAAATGTATTCATCAGCGCCTGAAAATGAAATATTGACTTAAAACTATTAATAAGACAGAAAAAATGGAACTGATCAAAGCCCTTAATAATGTAGTGAAAAAATCAGCAAACCGGAAAACCTCAATAAAGAAAAGAAAAAAATGATGTATGGTAACCATGATAACAGTGTATTTCAGGAACCATTCAAAACCATAATAAAATATCCTGGGAAAGGTACCTGGTTCATAACCATCTCTTGGAGAAATCATCTTCAGGATAAAGGGCCTGAGGTAAGCAATCAGGACCGTGGCAGATGCATGAATACCCGGAGTATGTGTAAAAAGATCCACCGTGAGACCCAGCAGGAATCCAACAATTGGCAATGACCAGTTGGGAGTTTCGAAAGGCAAAAGCAATATAAAAAGAATATAAAAATAGGGATTGATATATCCACTAATCTGAATATTATTCAGAATAAATACCTGGATCAACACCAGGATTAAAAACCGTCCTACATTTCTGCTTAGTAACTTAATCATTTGTTTCGGTTTTTTCCAGGTCTGTTTGTTCATCGCGGAGAAGATTCCGGATGACATTCACATTTACAAGATTCTTATAATCAACAGACAATTCAACTTCAATCTGGTAAAAATTACTCTCCTCTATATTATAACTAGAGATGACACCAAGTAAAATACCTTCAGGGAAAATTGCCGAATAACCTGAAGTAACAATTGTATCGCCAACCTGTACATCAACATGATAGGGTATCTCACTTAACTCTGCCGTATAATGATCTGTACCTTTCCAGGATAAAGAACCATAATAATTATTTTTCTTAATTT
>LJUQ01000252.1 GCA_001304505.1 Bacteroides sp. SM23_62_1 | reverse complement strand
GACCACAATCCAACGGAATCTTTGACACGTATAAATAAAACATGTTTACCCGATAGTAATCCCTCAACACTTATATTGCCAGACCATTCCACTTCATCACCTGGAGTTATACTTAAAGCATTTCCCTGTCCCTGGGGAAAAGTATCCTCATCGAAATAATATTCGGCAGCTACAATTTTAGATGATTCCTTTACGAGGCTTTTATAGGTTGTGTCATACACATAAAACTTTCGTGCAAAGGATGTGCTCCATAGCCCTTCAGCATCTCTGGTACGGGTGATGAGTTTATGATATCCGGGTGTAAGGCCGGTGGCTGGAATATCTGTTTCTTTCACAGCCGAATCTGCAGTCATTGTAGCACTAATCCATGTGCCTGTACCTGCTCCGGTATCATTATCAAATAAATATTCAAATCCGGTAATATCTGCAGAGGGTTTGGTCAGATCAGTATACGTATCATCGTAAACGTAAAATTTGTGACTATTAGCAATACTCCATAACCCGAGGTCGTCCTGAACCCGGATGGTTAACCAGTGATAACCGACACCGAGGGAACTAACATCAAAATTAAATCCCTTCACCACACTATCGCCTACCATTGATATAGATGGAATTTCTATTGTTCCTGCGCCTCTGATCCCCGGATCGGTATCAAAAAAGTATTCAGCATAGTTAATTGTCTGGGAGAAAATATTCCCGGCAGACAGGCCAACTATCAACATGATTAATAAGACTTTATTCTTCATGGCGTTAATTTTTCAGGTTATCGATGATTACCAGAAAGAACAAAGTCAATCCTGTTTTTTGGCCTTGAATGTTACGTTCAATGATCCACCGACTTTGACGGAACTGGCATTGTCGGGAAAACTGATTTCTGTAACCTGGGGAATTTTTGGATTAGCACCTGGAACATAAGGCATTAATCCACCGGTGGTTCCAATATTTTTTCCGTCGGTTCCTGCAAGTAAACCGGGAGATCCTGTATCCAGCGTGAAATCAGACTGATAAGTAAAACCACCTCCTGTATAACTCTTAAACTTGGGATCAGAACCGATTATATTACCTGATCCTGTGTTATCGGTTCCGATTGGATCATCATTGGTGTTAAGATATGTTATATTATTATTGAAAGTACAACCATAACATCCCTGTGGTTCTGCATCATGGAAAATATTGTTCTGGACAATCATATTTTTTATCCGGTAAGAACCACTGTTGAAGAAATTGGAAGATTCATCAAGCATCACATTATTTTTCATATAAACGGATGCCAGGTCCCTGTCAGAATATTGATACAATATTTGACTGTCAAAAATGTTATTATGGAAGATAACATTACTATATGTCCCATAATAAAAATGAACAGTAGCATCCCGGATCAGACAATTTCTGATGGTATCATTCGTGTAGGTTACGTCGCTATGACTAAAATCTATGGTATGTAATAAGCATCGTTCAATAACCACGTTCTCCATTTTTCCTCCACCACTATAGTTTCCCTGAAAATAAACAACAGCAGTGGAATTTAATCCACTGATTATGGAACCACTTGCACCAATTGTGGCATTCTGAGATTGCAATCTAATATCCGTAACGATACTATTGTAACCGTAAGGATTATTATATCCTGCACCATAAATAACAACTTTTTTAGTGATAGCTATATCTCCATAGCTGGTCGGTGATCCGGCAACCAGAATTGTGTCTCCTGCTGTATCATGTGAAGCATCAATGGCCGCCTGCAGGCTGGTATACTGGGCCGGGATATCAGGATTATTGCTGACTGTGTGGACTGTTCCGTAAGTAACAGCAGCTATTCCAATGAATAAACTAAAAAGGGTAATGATTTTTTTCATGATTGTAACATTTAAGTTGGTTATTATTAATATTAATACTTAGATTACCAAAACTAATTATTTAACTATGTTTTTTCCAAACTAGATTTATTCAAAAATTAATATATATTCAAATAAACAAATATACATTTAGAGAATTTAAATATTAATAATCTATTATTATAAGTATTAATGATCCATTAAAAATTGAATGTTAGACCAAGATTTTCTCAATAAGGAGGGTATTAAAAATACTTATTATTTGCTGATTATGCAATTATATTTGACCAATCGAAATAAATATTCCGGAAAGACAAGGAGCTATGGGGATGTTAAAGGTACTTGCAATAGTGTTCAGGATCAATCAGTTCTCTGTATTTGTGAATAATATTCTTGAAATCTTTCCAGCTGTCTATTTTAAGGTTGGGGTTTCTCAGCAGGGCGGATGGGTGGTATGTAGGCATCACCCAGCGGTTAAAGTAATTTTTCCATATACCGCGGTCCCGGGTAATTTTTGAATCAGGACCGAAAAAAACTTTTAATGGAACCGAACCCAGTAATATGATGATTTTTGAATCAATTATATCTATTTGTTTCAATAAATAAGGTATGCAGGCTTTTTGTTCATCAACACCGGGATTCCTGTTTTCAGGCGGCCGGCATTTGAGGATGTTGCTGATATATAAATGAGTATCCCTGCTGAAATTGCACGCTTCAAAAATCTTGTCCAGTAATTGTCCGGATTTCCCTACAAAGACTTTGCCAACTCTGTCTTCATCAAAACCGGGCGCTTCCCCAATAACAAAAATCCCGGCACCAGGATTTCCATTCCCGAATACTACATTTTTTCTTGTTTCTGATAAATTGCAGCGGGTACAGGCAAGTACCTCTTTTTCTAGTTCCGATAATTTATCCATTAAAATAATTCATTTAATGGAAATTTGTTATTTAACCACAAAGGTACACAAAGGATAATACATAGGAACACAGGGGAGTCTGATTATGAACCTTTGAGTCTCTTCTTGATAACCTTTGTATAACATTTTGGTAAAAAATTTAATAAGTTTATCAGATTAACATGATTATCAAGTTAAATTATTTATTTTATACAGAATTACAAATCTATTTTATGTACTTTAAAACTATGGAAACAAAACTTCTTAGCAATTCTATAACAAAGTTTGTTTTATTGTTGCTTTCATCCTGTATCATAACCTGCAGCATTTCTGCACAGGAAAAATTCTCATTTAATCTTGAAGATCTCATTCCATTTGATCAGCAAATTATCAAAGGAAAGTATGATAATGGTCTGACCTATTACATAAGGGAAAACAAAAAGCCTGAAAACAGGGCACAATTATGGCTCGTTGTTAATGCAGGCTCTATTCTGGAGGATGAGGATCAGTTAGGCCTGGCGCATTTTACCGAACATATGGCGTTTAACGGTACAAAAAATTTTGCCAAGCATGAGATTGTGGATTATCTTGAATCTATAGGTATGCAATTCGGTCCTGAGATTAATGCCTACACAAGTTTTGACGAAACAGTCTATATGCTTCAGGTACCCACCGACAGTCTTCCGTTAATTGAAACGGCTTTTCAGATCCTGGTGGATTGGGCCAGATATATCAGCTTTGAAACTGAAGAGATTGAAAAAGAACGCGGTGTGGTGATTGAAGAGTGGCGCCTTGGAAGAGGAGCGGATGGAAGGATGCAGGATAAGCAATTACCGGTAATTTTTAAAGGATCCCTTTATGCCGAAAGGCTACCTATTGGGAAGAAAGAAACACTAGAAACTTTTCAGGTTGAAACAATAAAACGGTTTTATCACGAGTGGTACCGTCCTGATCTTATGGGCATTATTGCTGTTGGGGATTTTGATAAGGAGTACATCAACGGGCTGATATACAAACATTTTGGACAGATACCACCTGTCGGCAAGCCAAGACCAAGAGAAACATACACTGTTCCCGGTCATTCGGAAACATTGTTTGCTATTGCGACAGATCCGGAAGCTGCAAATACCGTTGTTTCAGTTTATTATAAGATGGACCCAGAACCGGAAAAAATTGTGAATGATTACCGTCGGATGCTGATAGAAAGACTGAATATCAGGATGATGAATAACCGGTTTTATGAATTGTTAAACCAGCCTGAACCCCCTTTCCTGTTCGGAGTGTCCATACATACAAATCTGGTTCGGCCAAAGGATATCTATTTGCTTGGAGCTTATGTCAGGGAAGATGGCATTATAAAGGGACTGGAAGCTTTGTTGACAGAAGCTGAGCGGGTGAAAAAATTTGGATTTACTCAGACAGAACTGGACAGGACAAAAAACCAGTTATTAAATGAAATGGAAAAGGCATATAATGAAAGGGATAAAACTGAATCACAATCATTTGCAGGAGAATATTCTAGAAATTTCTTGGAGGGGGAACCTGTTCCGGGGATAGGATATGAATTTGAAGCTACAAAGGTACTGTTACCGGGGATTAAACTGGAGGAGGTTAATGAACTGATTGATAAATGGATGAGTGATGAGGACAGGGTTGTCCTTGTCAATGCACCAGAGAAAGAAAGCCTAAATATACCATCTGAAGATGAATTGCTAGCACTGCTGAACACGATTGAAAATGTTTATGTTGAGGCATATGAAGACCAGGTCTCTGATATACCGCTTGTTGAAAAAATTCCTGATCCGGCAAAAATTATGCAGGAAAAGACCATCGCAAAACTGAATGTTACAGAGTGGACATTGTCTAATGGATGTAAAGTGGTACTCAAGCCAACAGACTTTAAAAATGATGAGATCCAGTTTTATGCTTTCAGCCCTGGTGGTACTTCATTAATATCAACTGATAAATATGTATCGGCTCGTTCAGCATCGGATATAATCTCACTGTCCGGACTGGGAGAATTTGATCTGAATACACTAAACAAGAAAATTGCAGATAAAGTTGTTACTGTCTTTCCATATATCAATGAATTAACAGAAGGATTTGTGGGCAGTAGCACTCCAAAGGACCTGGAAACGATGTTTCAACTTATTTACCTGTATATAACGGCTCCAAGGAAAGATAATGCAGCTTTTTTATCCTACCAGACAAGAATGAAGGGATTTATACAGAACAGGTCAGCTGATCCGGAATCAGCATTTTATGATACGATTATGGTTACCATGGCTCAGTACCATCCCAGGGTAAAACCATGGTCAGAAGAATTGTTGAATAAACTTAACCTGGAGACAACATATAATTTTTATTTAGACAGGTTTACCGATATAAGTGATTTTACCTTTCTGTTTGTCGGAAATTTCGAAATAGAGAAAATCAAACCTCTTATTCTTTCCTATCTTGGAGGTCTGCCTTCAATGAACAGGAATGAATCATGGAAAGATACAGGTATCAAACCACCGGTTGGGATAATTGAAAAAACAGTATTCAGGGGGATAGAGCCAAAAAGCAGGGTAAGCATCATTTTTTCAGGACCGATGGACTGGTCAAGAGAAGAAAATTATAATCTGAGATCCATGACAGGTATACTAGATATAAAGTTAAGGGAAGTTGTACGTGAAGAAATGAGTGGCACTTATGGTGTAAGTGTATCATCAAGTTCAGATCTTTATCCTGTGCCGGAATTCAGAATTAATATCTCTTTCGGGTGCGATCCCGATAGGGTGGAAGAACTTACCCATTCCGTATTCCAGGTTCTTCATTCGATGAAAACAGATGGTCCTGAGGAGATCGATATCACAAAGATACGGGAAACACAACTGCGGTCTTATGAAATAAATCTCAAGGAAAATAACTTCTGGATTAGCAATCTGCAGAATTATTATTTTACCGGCCGGAATCCTGAATTAATACTGGAATACCCCGCACTGGTAAAAACCCTTTCAGCTGGAATGATTAAAGAAACTGCAAATAAATATCTGGATATGAATAATTATGTCCGGGTTGAGTTGATGCCGGAATAAAATTAATTGCTAAAAAAAAGTTGGACAACCTGACAGGAAATTTTATAGTGATTGTCATTTTTATTCAATTTTTGATTAATATTGCGCGCTTTTTTTATTTATTTGTATGTTCTTAAGCTTCAGCATGGGATATGCCAGCTATTTATCATAAATATAGCTATTTAGGAGATACAAAAGCTTTCACCGGGTATACGCCAGTATACTTTATCTGGATTATTCTTGCATCTCTTTTGTTTCTCCTCAGGAATATTATTGTCTGAGATAACCTCCAAGCATAACTGCGCGAACATCAATCCATGATTCGCAATTCTATTTTTTTTATGTTGAGTAACCAAAATTATTTCTGCAACAATGGCTATTCTAACCAGAAAAAACAAAATACAACAGGTACCAAAAATAATGGAGGGAATCTTAACCGGTAACCGTATTCCGATTGATTATTTTGAAACCTCCGGTACCGGGGAGAGTGATATTACAATACATGCAGGTTCCTATCACCTGGCACTGAAATCAGCACAAATAGAGATGTGCAACATCATTGCATATTCTTCTATCCTGCCTGGTATTGCCAGAAAAATTGAGAAACCTGGCCATATTGAACATGGCGCTGTAATGGAATCCATCATGTCCGTGTGTCATGCTGAAAAAGGTGAACGTGCAACAGCCGGGATTATTTACGGCTGGCTAAGTGAAAAATATTCAGGCAAACGTTTTGGCGGGCTTGTTTGTGAACATTATGGGAATTATGATGAAAAAAAGCTTGAAAGGAGGTTGAAAGCCAGCCTTGAAGAAATTTACTGGAACGGATT
>LJUQ01000251.1 GCA_001304505.1 Bacteroides sp. SM23_62_1 | reverse complement strand
AGATCTTCCTCCCCGGAAGATCACATTCAGCCTTGCCGAAACCAGTCATGGATGTTATCATAATGTCGCAATTATTGCATTGATTAAAGTTGTGTTAATGGATCCAATTGTCGCAATGGTTTCAATGGTCTCATGGTTATCAGTAATCTATATCTTTAATATATAACAATATAGAAATTCAACAATCTATATAACCAAACATTCCAGGAAATATACCTGGACGTACTATTTGGCACATGGGGCAGGAACAAGGAATCCCAATTCCCACACCCACCAACAAACCAATATACTAATACACCAATATGCCAATCTACCAACCTACCAATAAAACATAATACTGATATAATGTACTAAGATAATAAAGTTACTCAGGATCAACAATGATTGGCTTAATCACCACTTTATTCTTCCATTTACCTGTTAAATAGTAAAGGTAATATAATATCAGTCCTATGAGTCCACCGGCAGGGATAGCCCACCAGATTCCTGTTTCCCCGATTCTGTCTGAAACGACCCAGGCAAAGGGTATTCTGATCACCCAGAGAGAGAAGAGGCTGATAAACATCGGGATCAGCGTATCACCGGCTCCTCTCAGGACTCCATTAATTTTAAACATGGCAGTGAACAGCAAATAAAATGAACAAACGATAAGAAGATATTCAGAACCAATCCTGATCACTTCTGGATCACTGGTAAAAAGTCCAATCAGTTGCTTTTTAAAAAGGACAACGATCAAGGTTACAGTTAACGATACAGAAGAAGACATTATTAAGGTGGATCTGAGTCCTGACTTTACACGGGTTGATTTGCCGGCTCCCAGATTTTGTCCGACGAATGTTGCAAGCGCTGCTCCGAAATACATTGTTGACAAAATAGCAAGGTTATCAATTCTGATAGCTGCCGAATAGGCTGCGATCACATTGGTCCCAAATGTATTGACAATGGTCATCAGGGCTAAATGTCCCAAAGACACAAAGGTATGCTGAATCCCTGTGGGCAAACCAATTCTCAGGCTTTGACGAAAGATCCTGTTATCAAACTGAAATTCTGATATTGTAAAACTGATAATTTTATGGTACTTGTTGAGATACACAATTGCCGTAAGGAATGCTCCACCCTGCGAGATTACAGTCGCCAGTGCTGCACCGGCTATACCCCATTTGAATACAAGGATGAACAGAAGGTCCAGGCCTATGTTAAAAAATGTTGAAATGATCAGGAAGTAAAGGGGTGTCTTGGAATCCCCAAGCCCTCTTAAAATTGCACTTGTCCCGTTGAAGCCAAAGAAAACAATCAATCCTGAAAGGTAAATGGTCAGATAGGTTTTTGCCTGTGGCAGGATCTCTTCGGGAAGCTGAACCAGCCTGAAGATATCTTCAGTAAAATACACCCCAACAACCGAAAGGATAACCGATGCGAAAAAGAAAAAGATATAGAGTGTATCAATAGCTCTTTTTACATTTTTAAAGTCCTTTGCACCGAAATACTGTGCTATAACAATTGTACCACCTGAAGCAACTCCAATGATCAATGAGATGAGTGTAAAAATAATCGGGAAGGAAGCACCAACAGCAGCCAGGGCTTCTTTACCAAGGATATTCCCAACAATAATGGTATCCACAATATTATACAGCTGCTGGAAAAGGTTACCAAGCAGCATGGGTGTGGCAAAATTAAGTATCAGCCTGGCTTCGTTCCCTTCTGTAAGATCTTTCATCTTAAAATAGAAAGCTCAAAGGTGAATAAATTAGGGCTAACCCACAAATTTTTGAATAGCTAAATTGTTATTTGGTTATATTGTTAAATTGTTAAATTGTAATTCGTTTGTTTGTCAAATAAATATGCGCTTTGCTTAATTAGATCAATTATTAATAATAAAAAATGTTAAAAATATATGATTTATGATGCGATATTTTGGAAAAGATGACATTAAAGGATAAATAACAATCTATGCATAAGAAATATCTTAGGCTTGAGGATATTAGTGCTTACAGGATTGCGTTTGATTTATCCAATTATGTATGGAATGTTGTTATTAAATGGAATTATTTTAGAAGAGATACAATTGGTAAACAATATGTTGATGCGGTTGATTCAATTTCTGCCAATATTGCAGAGGGTTTCGGAAGGTACTCAAAATCAGATAAGATAAGATTTTATAGAATAAGCTTTAGTTCTCTCTTTGAGGCTATAAGCTGGACTGAAAAGTCAAAGAGGAGAAATCTGCCTACTGGCGATGAATATTCTTATATAAAAGAAAGGCTGGATATCTTATCAAAAGAAATAAATTCTCTAATCCGATTTACATACCTGAAACTTATCAAATAGCTTTGCTAATAAAGCATAACAATTTAACAATTTAGCAATGTAACAATTGATTGAAAGAAATATTTACTTCAAAAATTCTTTTCAAGATATTTATTATAGTACTTCTGATACAGCTCCTTCTTAAACTGATCGGCTTTTTCCTTCCTGGCTTCATAGTCCTGCCTGCTTTCGGATCTTTGCTTTTCTTCGAAGAGTCCTGACTGGTCCATTTCAGCTTTCAGTTCATCCCAGAAATAGAACTCTGCGAAGAAACGGGGGGACATTTCATACATCATAACTGTACCATCATTGGCACCGGTAACGATATATTCCCCATCGTAACTAAAATCAGCAACATTCAGGACATCGGTCTGATCGATAAAGGTATAAATGCAATTTCCTGTTGCCACTTCCCATAACTTTGCAGTTTTATCGTACGATGCGCTGACCAGGAATTTGTTGTCCGGACTAAAGCGGACATACATTACTGCATACTGATGACCTGATAATAGCTTCACGATTTTTCCTGTAGCAACATCCCATAGCTTTATGGATTCATCGAGTGATGCACTGGCCAGAAGTTTGCCATCGGGACTGAAATCGAGGGAATAGATATTACCGCCATGTGCCTCAATACTACGGATCATTTCTTTTGTTTCAGTGTCCCAGATTTTGATGGTTTGATCGAGGGAGCCACTGGCAATATATTTCCTATCAGGACTGAAAGCTACTGCAAGCACGGATTTTTCATGTCCCTCGAATGAATGAATAATACTGGCCGTTTCAATATCCCAGAGCCTGAATTTATTCAGCAGGTCGGTACTGATAAGTTGTCTGCCATCAGGGCTGAAACGTGCATTCCAGATATGTGTTCTGTGACCGGAAAATAACCTGTAGGTCCCGGTTTCCAGATTCCATAGCAGGATTTGTGTTCCACCTGCACTGACAAGGGAATTGCCATCGGGAGAAAATTCAATAAATTGCACTTTACTGTTATGTCCTGTCAGGGTTTTCATTATCTCTCCCGTTTCCGTTGACCAGAGATAAATCAGGTTATCTTCTGCACCGGAAGCGATAATCTTTCCATCGGGGCTGAATGAGGCTGCATAAACAGGCCCCTTATGTTTATCCATGACCAGTAGCAAACTTTCATCCTTTTGGGCATTCAGCTGGATGGAAAAAAGGGATGTATAGAATAGAAGAACTGTTATATAACTGTAAATTTTCATGTCAGCTTATTTAAGATGTTGATGGATTAAAACAAAGATATTGAAATTTAAATATTTACAGACGATCTGCACCAGGAATATAATTTACCAGGTTTATTTTTCGAGTTTATTTCCTGATGTTTTTGGAAGCTCTACTACAAAGGTGGTCCCTTTCCCCACTTTGCTTGTCACTTTTATTTTCCCGTTATTAATATGGATAAATTCGTTGCATAGAATCAATCCCAGACCTGTACCTTCTTCGTTAGCTGTACCGGTTGTGGAATAACAAGTATCAATTCTGAATAGTTTTGCCAGATCTTCATCATTGATACCCACACCTGTATCCGTGACTGAGATTTCTGTTATTCGTGATCCTGATTTGCCTGTGACAGTAATCCTACCTGCAGGCCTGGTAAATTTTATTGCATTCGAAAGTAGATTCCGGATAACGGTATTAATCATATTTGCATCACAAAAGGCGATAGTTTTTGGTTTGACATTATTGGCAAGTGTGATATTTTTTTCCATTGCTGTTCCTTCGATCAGGGAAATATTACTGGAAACTATCTTATACATATCGGTTGAAGCAGGTCTGAAGTCAATCCTGCCGGTTTGTGCTCCTGACCAGTTCAGAAGGTTTTCCAGGAGATTGTATGCCTGCCTGGATGAATCATGGATCATTTTAATCAGAGTCATTACTTCCTCTTTATCGTAGGTTTGACAATGTTTGAAGAGGAGATCTGAAAAATTCATGATTGAATGAAAAGGATTTCTCAGGTCGTGAGCAATAATAGAGAAAAACTTATCCTTTGCTATATTGGCGTCCTTGAGATTCTTCTCCGATATTAACAGATTCTTTTCAATTTCCACCCGCTGTGTCACATCATTGAATACGAGGAAAATTTCGCTGATACGATCATTCTTAAACTGGGGTGTGGCGGTCATGAGAATGATTCTTTTTTTCCTGGCTGTTTGACTGAGTTGAATCTGAAAAGTATGTTTTGAATTTTCCTGAAAGATTTTAAACTCTTCAAGGATTTGTTTACCATCTTGCTTGGCAAGGAGGCTGAAAAGCGATGTGCCGATCAATGTTCCTTTATTAAGTCCAAATATCTCTTCTGCTGCCATGTTGGCGAATGTAAAACGGTAATTTGTATTGATGATACCCAGGCCATTATCCATATTTGTAATAAGGAAGTGGTATTTCTTTTCACTTTCTGCATGATCAAACAGGGCTTTTTTATAGCTGCTGATATCTCTTGAAATACTGGCAACCGCGATAAGTTTATTTTTTTCATCAAACACGGGGAATTTTTTAACCAGAGAATTTATGGTTTTTCCATCAGGGTAAACAAAGACCTGTTCATTGACGAGAGTCTCTCCCTTCTTTAGTTGCATGGCTTTTCTGTCATCTTCCATATATTGTCTGACATGTGGATGGTCGCCATACAATTCCAGGTCAGTTTTGCCAATCAGTTCTTCTGCTCTTTTTTTCCCTGCCGCAAGGGTATTGGCTCTGTTTGATGCGATGATTTTCAGATTGGTATCCTTGATTACTGCATGGTCTTCCGTATTTTCAACAATAGCAGCGAGCAGATTTTTATCCAGCCGGGCATTTTTCTTTTCAGTAATGTCAAATGCAATACCTACCACAAGTACAGGTTTTTTCTTTTCATCATGAATCAGAAAAGACTTTGACCATATCCATGAAATATTCTCCTGCTGTCCTATGACCCTGTATTCAATATCAAATCCCTTTCCTTTCTCGATCTGTTTGTACGCTTTCTTAACAGTTTTTACATCTTCAGGATGAATGCTCTTTAGAAATGATCCGGGCTTTTTGTATAAGTTTTTAATGGGTCGGTTATAGAGCTTCTCATACTTTGGACTGACATAAAGTAATTTATCCTCTTTAAGATCAAATATCCAGAAAACCTCTTCAATGTTTTCCACAAGAATCCGGAAGCGCTCTTCCTGCATTCTAAGCTGTTCTTCATTCTTTAATGCGTCCGTGATATCCCTGGCAATTCCCTCTGCAGCAATCACCTTTCCAGATTCATCCAGTACAGGGATTTCAGTGTTATGAAAGATGCGTGTTGAACCATCGCGGTGATAGAGCTCATTCAGAAAGGATGGCTGTGTTATTCCCTTAAGACTCAGCTCAGAATGTACAAGAGCTTGTCTGTTCATTTGATGATCGGTGAGAAATTCCTTGTAGTTTCTCAGTGCCTCATCGCGCGAATACCCGAGTACCTTTTTAATCGAAGGACTTATATAGGTAATCATCCCATTCCTGTCGCGGGAATAGAAGATATATTCATCACTTAACGATTCAACCAGGCGTTTGTATTTCTCTTCACTCATCCGATAAGCTTCTGAAGCATTTTTATGTTCTGATATATCATGGATGACCGTAAATCCGTATCTTACTCCCTTATGGTCAAAATAATTTGTATGAACTTCGGTTATAATTCTCTTTCTATTCTTTGTGACAAGGATTTGTTCTGATTTGGTGATATCTCTTATTGGTGCTTCAGATGATGATTGTTTTGACTTCTTATTATCATACAGGTCAGTCAGGGTCATTTTTCTGAACTCCTCATCTGTATAACCCAGAACCTTTTTTGCTATGGTATTCGTCATCATAATCAAACCTGGTTGGTTATACCTGGTTGATTTGTGAATGAGTATGATGTCGATGGTTTTATTGAATAACTGGTAGTAAAGATTATTGGTATCAGGTTTTGCATAGAGGTTTGATTGGGCTTTTAATTCCCGCTCCAGTTTTTTAACCTTTTTTTCTAACAAATTCCTGGATTTAAATAAATCCTGATATGATGGCTGATTTTCCATTAGTGTTTACCGATCAACTGCAAAAATTATTCAAAATGCACTAAAAAACAAGTTATTTTAATAAAAAGAATACCTGATAAATTGTTTTGATATGACTTCAAAGATATTGAAATTTGAATACCGCAATAATCCTGCCTCAGATCTGTTTTTCAAAAAAATAATTGTCAGAATTACTTTACATATTCAGCCATATAATAATTATTTATAAACATCTTGTGCTATTGAAAAGGATAATATTGATAACCGGATTTAT
>LJUQ01000052.1 GCA_001304505.1 Bacteroides sp. SM23_62_1 | reverse complement strand
CTTTCCAGCCGGGACATTCATGCCAGCACCGGTAGAAAAAATGAAGCTTTCCAGCCGGGACATTCCTGCCAGCACCGGTAGAAAAAATGAAGCTTTCCAGCCGGGACATTCCTGCCAACATCTGTAGAAAAAATGGAACTTTCCAGCCAGGACATATATATTTCCTCGATGTTGAATGCAAAATACAACTCATCTGATGTAACTCATAAAAAGGAATTTTGGCAATATGATCAGGTTAATATAAATTTATATCACCAAACAACTGTGTCGAATTCTCATTAATTCAAAGAGCCGATCAGGTGCTTGCCAGTCAATACAAATAATAACATACTATCATGAAATATCTTAAATTTTACCCGATTCTTCTTTTATTTTTTCAGTCGTTATCTGTTCTGAGCCAGCCAACCATAAACAGGATATTCCAGCAACCAGGAGCAACAGGTTTATATGAAAAACTTGAACTTGGACTGAGTATTAATGCTGAATTCACCAATCCTTTCGATCCGGATGAGCTGGATATCATGGCTGCCTTCACGGCTCCATCCGGTAAAGTGTGGAAGGTGCCGGGATTTTATACCCAGTCGCGATGGGGTGGTTTCCTGGTGAGGTTCTCTCCGGATGAGACAGGGGAGTGGAGCTATACCATCAGTGTGACCGACAGGAATGGTACTGCAAGTAGTGAAACAGGTACCTTTACTGTTGTTCCTTCGGAATATCATGGCCCTATACGTGTTGCACAAAACAAAAGATACCTAGAACATGCTGATGGAACTCCCTGGTTCGGAGTCGGGTTATGGTATAACAGGGGAAATGATGCAGAGGTGCTGGAGGAACTGCAAGCTAAGGGTATTAATTTTATAAGCAGGCTGATTACTCCCCTGGAGACATGGGGGACAGGGTTGGGAAGATATGACCAGATGTTATGCCAGGATATTGATGAATTGCTTGAAGAACTCGAGAATCGTGATATGCAGCTTTCCCTGAATATCTGGTTCCATTCCTTTCTTTCTGAAACGGTATGGGGCGGAGGAAATATTGCCTGGTACACAAATCCCTACCAGCTGGTCTGCGATGCAAAAGATTTTTATAGCAGCAAGGAGGCATGGGAGTACCAGGAAAAGCTTTACAGGTATATGATAGCCCGGTGGGGATACAGCCGCTCTCTGGTCATCTGGTTCATCGTGGATGAGGTGAATGGTACGGATGGATGGGCCTCAGGTGACAGCCTCGGAGCAGCTAACTGGGCAAGGAAGGTCCATGAATATTTCAAGGAACATGATCCATGGAACCACCTGACAACCGGTACGCGCAGCGGAGGTATCGAGGAATGGTGGGGCAGGGGTTACGAAATATTTGATATGGCGGGAAGAGAGATTTATGAAGCACAGGGATTCCCCATCAATACAACAGGCCAGGTAGGTAAGGATCCGACACATCCCCTCACGTACAGTTACCTGAACTATCACGGGCAGGTTAAAAGGCTCTGGGATAACTTCGAAAAACCGGCTATCATCCCTGAGACCGGGTGGGACCATACCTTTTACGAGATGAGCATGCCCGGTTATCAGTCACAATACCATAATGCCCTATGGGTAACCATGGCTTCCGGTTCGGCTATGTCACCTTTCTGGTGGTCTTACTCCGACCAGCTGAATGATAACATGGTAACCAACCAGCTGAGATACTTCAGGAGGTTTACTGAGCAGATACCCTTTTCAAAGCTAACCGGTCTGGCACCTCTTCAGGCTGAAAATCCGGGAGGTCATGCCTTTGCCATGGGCAGTGACCAGCTTATTTTCGGATGGGCGGTGAATGCAGATACGGATATGTCCGGAAAAACAATAACCCTTCATGGTATAAAGAACGGCCGGTACCGGCTAAAGCTTTATCATACCTGGAGCGGCAGATACTTAAAAATTGACGGTCAGGAAGAATTAATAATCAGCTCCTCAAGGAATATTTTATCTTTTACAATTCCTGTTCTAAAAATCGAAGGAGGACATGCGCGGTATATTGGGCAGGATGTGGCGTTTATAATAGAACTCATGGAGTGAAATTTTCAGGGGTTGATGCGTATTTATTAAGATTTAATTCAAGTGCTGAAACTTATTTCGGACTCACCCCCTAACCCCCTCTCTGCAGGCAGAGAGGGGGAATATGTAATTGTTTATGAGAAAGTTATTGGAAGAAGATTAAACGTTATATTTACTGATAACAAAAAATTTCTTATATAAAACTCAGCAGAAGATCCCTCCCCTCCCTGTTTGCAGGGAGGGGAGGACAGGAGGGGAGAGTACAGGAGAGGGGGGCCAGGGGAGTGAGTACACGATTAACTTAAACCATATATATCCAAAATGAAAACAACAAATCAAAAATCAAAAAAATCCGGCTCGATTTCGAGGAGGAAGTTTGTAAAAACCACAGCTTCCGGGGCAACTGCTCTGACGATCCTTCCCAGTTATACTGTCAGCGGGCTGGGGCATGTTGCTCCAAGTGATAAACTTTATATTGCAGCAATAGGTTGCGGAGGGGAAGGAAGGGATGATATCCGTCATTATGCCATTGCACCTAAAAAGAATACCGTCGTTGCATTTCTCTGTGATGTTGATGACAGGCAGGCTGCACGAACCAGGAAAGATTTCCCTGATGCCAGATTCTATTATGACTGGAGGGAATTGTTTGACAAAGAGAGTAAAAACTTTGATGCCGTATCAGTGGCTATACCAGATCATAACCATGCCATTGTCGGCCTGAGCGCCATGCAGCTGAATAAGCACCTGTACCTGCAAAAGCCCCTTACCAAGGATATCTATGAGGCGAGGGTTCTCACCCAGGCTGCTGAAAAATATAAAGTGGTAACACAGATGGGCGACCAGGGAGCATCCTGTGCTGGTATGCGCACCTTACGTGAATGGATTGAAGCAGATATCCTCGGTGAAATTGAAAAGGTTTATTGCTGGACAGACCGGCCGGTCTGGCCACAGGGTATTCCATGGCCGGCCACAAGCTCTCCGGTACCAAAAGAACTCAAATGGGACCTGTGGCTTGGTACTGCAAAGGAAACCAATTATATTGATAACCTTGTTCCGTTCAACTGGCGCGGCTGGTGGGAATTTGGAACCGGTGCCCTGGGAGATATGGGTTGTCATATCATGGGACCGCCATTCAAACTGCTTGAACTGGGATATCCAACAGAAGTAACCTGCAGTGCAAATACTTTATACAGTGGTATTTTTGAAGAAGCCATTTACCCGGAAAGCGGACCCGTGTCAAGTTCCATCCGTTTTCGGTATAAACTGAAGAATGGAAAGGACCTGGATCTATACTGGATGGACGGAGGAATAACCCCTGAACGTCCAAATGAGCTCGAACCTGATGTGAATATGAATGATGTGATGGGTGACTGGCCGGGATTAAATGACTATGAAGGAGCCACCCTGTTTATCGGGACCAAAGGAAAAGCTGCCTGTGGCTGGGGAGGAAGGAATCCTATACTCCTGCCACTTTCCAGGAATAAAGAGATCAACGTCCCTCAAAAATATCCGCGTGTTGAAGGAGATATGGATGGCCACTGGTGGCAATGGGTTGATGCCTGTATTGCCGGTTATGGAAATATGGAGGTTTCCTCTCCATTTGTCGGGTACGCAGGCCCGCTTACCGAAACTGTCCTGATGGGGAACCTATTGCTAAGATGTTTTAATATCCGCGAAAAGATAAAAAGAGTTGACCCTGTTTATGGTGAGATGGAAGGATATATTTTCCCCGGCCGTTACATTACTTATAAGTGGGATGGTGAAAATATGAGGATTACAAATTTCGAGCAGGCCAACCAGTTTGTCAAGAGAGAGTACAGGAAAGGATGGGGGGAATTGAAATTATGAGGAGAAACTGTTTCGGGACTATGAAAAAGTACCAGGAAATACCCTGAATGGTTGTCGGTTCTCGGTTCCCGGTGTGGGTGAGTTTGGGTATGAGTTTGGTAAATGCATCGTGTGATATAGAATGTATCTGGTTGGAAACCGGATACTAATCCATAACCATGCTCAATAAGAATCAGACATTCTGACTTAAAACCTCAGGTACCTGAATGTGTCCGGTTAACAACCGGACTTTTCTTTGTTACCCCTTCGTTACTATTGCTTCCGGTTGGCAACTGGCAGAATTATCCCCGGTTGACAACCGGGATTGACTAATTCTTCCGTTGGTGCTATTACTGCCAGTTAGCAACCGGCAGAACTTTCCCACTTTACCACTTTTGCATCTTCATACTTCCTTAGCCTTAACCTTAACCTATCTATTTATAATCACCACTCCTGTATCTTCTATCTTTTGAGCATCCTCAGCCTTTAATTTCCAATCATTGTCGAAATATCCTTCAGCAATGACATTGTCGTTGGTGTCTTTGAAGAGCAGAAAGTCTTTTCTGCCAAGCAATACTTTTGCACCCACGCCGGATGCAAAGGTGATTCTTGTTCGTGTACGGTCACCCTCAGGAGGAGGAGGGGGAGCTGACCAGTCTATAGGTTTGGCTGTCCAGAAGGGTACACCCGAGCAGACCGTGACGTATTTCCCGTTAACCGGGAAGGTGTAAACCAGTCCATAACCTTCGGCACCAGTATTAAGATGCATGGGTAATTGGTCCGCAAACCTGGCAATGGCACTGTTGGTCTCTTTTGTTCCGACCAGGATCAGGTTTGAGCTGAGAATGTCACTCTCGTTCAGCTGATTGTCAGGAATGATGCGAGGATTAACCAGGCTGACTTGTTCATAAAATCCAAAAAACGAAACAGAAAAATCCACAACCTGCTTTGCCTCTTCCCTTCGTTCCATCATCTGCTCCATTCCCTCATCTCCCTGTGTTCCATAGACAACCAGGTGCCGGCCAGTAAAAGTTTCAAACATAGGTCCTTCAAGCCCGGGTTTTTTAGCCATGACCGGGGCTTCATATTTTTCAGCTACCCACTTACCATTTTTCAGTATAAATGAATGATTGAATTTGGTGGCACTTTGTATTTGTTGTCCATTGATTTTGACAATCAGTGGCTTCGTAGCTTCGAATCGGGGATGGCCATTTAATTTTAGAGTAAATGCATCCAGGTTACCGGTTTGGATATCCAACTGGTTCGGGCTTGTGAACTTAGCATCGATAGTGGCCAGGGTTCCCGGGGTGATTTTATCAAGTAATACCCAGTATGCTGAATTGTATTTATACCATTTCGAGGCATATCTGACTCTTTCAGGGAATGGATTCCGGCACTGGCCATCGAACCATTCAAAAATAGACGCATTGGCATAAGCATTATCCCATGAGTCATGCTGAACCCCCGGGTATTCATGGTACTCAATCATTGTACCGGCCTTTTGGAAATCATCGAGGATCAGGCGGGTTCCTTCCGGCCTGACAGCCGGATCAGCATCTCCCTGGTGCAACGATACCGGGAGATTGAGGGCATTACCCATCAGCTCGTAGACATCACCGGGGGGAGCCGGGCATACCGGTGCAATGGCAGCAAACAGGCCGGGACGTGTTAAACCGATGTACATGGTCCCACCTCCACCCATCGACAGCCCTGTCAGAAATACCCTGTTTTCATCAATTTTAAAGTTGGATTTACATTCCTCAATGACCCGGATTACATCTTCCTCGGGAATCCCCACATATCCCAAAGTCCCGCGGGCCCAGGGTGCCGTAACAATGTATTCAACATCTTTGAAATCCGGAAAATCCCGGGAGGCATCAGCGTCGGTCTGTCCCGGCAAATTGGTGTGTCCGAAAACGCGTTTTAAACCGAGGCGGTGATTTGAAAGAGCACCATGGAGCATAATGACCAGGGGATAAGTCTTTTCAGGATCAAAATCCTTCGGCAGGTACAATGCATAGGGCTGGTCGGAGTCATCAATTTCAGAATAGAAACATTCCACCTGGGGCCCCGGTTTAATGAACTGTGCATTAAGCAGTATGCCTGGTGTTAGCAAAGCCAGACCGGACACCAGGATAAAAAAGTATTTAAATAATTGATTCATAGTAATTTATGTTTTTCTTGTTAGGAAAGATTTATCAATTATAAAGATAATGGACAATCTTAAGATTATAACCGGAATGAATCTGTAATTCTATTTGCTTGTGGTGTCGAATGTTTTCAAGTTGTCTATAAGCAAATGATCTTCACTGTCCGGACATTTCCGCATATAGAAATCCTACAGAAAAAGACACCTTCCGATCCTGAATTAATTTCATGACTATCCCTCTTCCAGAGAAACGAATATTTTCCGGCCAGCTGTACTTCATTCACAAGGGTTGTTAACCTTTGTCCCAGTAAGCTATAGATGCTGATCTCAACAGGGCCTGTTTCAGGAACATTGTAATGGATCGCTGTGGTGTACCGGAATGGATTTGGATAGATTTCAACCAGATCAGTCGATGTTATATCATCAGAAATAATATGTTTCACAGAAGTATTCACAACATTAGTTACCTGGATGTTATCAAAAAAAAAATTAATTCCTGTCATATTACCGTAATCAGCAACAATTTCGAAACGGTCTATGACAGTCCAGTCAAAGTCTCCAACGGGGTTGTACCAGGTTTCATTATCCCATGAGCCCTGTTCAGTAAAGTTTTGTAAGGGTATATGGATATGTTGCCATGTATCATTCCAGTCAGCAATATTTTGATCAATTGCATATATCATTCTCCAGGGGTGGTCATCCGGATCATCTGTTTTTGTATCTAAAAAACGTATATTAAATCTTGAACCGGGAGAATCACCTTTTACCCGGAAATCAATGCTATAATCATTTTCCAGCAGGTAAGTAAGGTCCTTATTAGGTCTGAAATCAAAACCAATAAAGTTATACTGAATACCTCCCGCCCAGTAAATGCAATAGTTATCGGCAAATGGATAGTTAATCCAGTAATAATTTATAATACCATTTCCTGCCCAGTTTGCACTGGTTATTTTCTCCTCGATATAATCAGAATAAATTTTAAAGCCGGTTGAATCGGGGTAAATAATCAGATCACTTTGCTCAGGTACATTTAGCCCCAGGGCTTCGATCAGGGGGATATTAAGGTCATGCTCGAACATTGCTTCAGAACCCTCTTTGAAAATTCCAAAACCACCGGTATAATCCCATATTGTCCAGGCGATATCTTTTTCTTCAAGGTAACTTCGGACCGTATCATACCATCTCACCCTGTCGGGTTCATCGCTGTTAGGCATATATACACCAAATTCGCCACAAAACATAGGGACATCATGGGTGTTTTTGAAATTTACGGCGATATCAATCAGTTCTCTTATTTTTTTTGCCGTGCCATCGGCAGGATAGGTGTTAAGGTTCGACTCAATCCATGTACCTTTCAGTTCAGTAGGGCAGGAGGGCATTCTTTCCGGATCATACGGGAAGGGCACTCCTGCAAGCGGTACCATGGATGGATCCACCCAACTGGCACCCTGATGGGTAAACATGAAGGGATCATAAAAGTGAAAGGTATAAATCAGGTTTGTGTCTGAATAAACTGGCATCAATCCTAAATTGTTATAACTGTTCCAGCCGGCTGGTCCAACAATAATTGTGTGCAGGGTATCAACTGCTCGTATGGCATCGATAACGTTCTGCTGTATATTACCCCATGTGAAATCTGGAATGCCATGAGGTTCATTCAATACCTCATAATAAATATATTCCGAACAATTCTTATAATGATTGGCCATCTGTGTCCATACCTTGATGAGGACTGATTCAATAGCCGGATCTGTATTTATTGCCGGATCGAATGTATGATTATCTAGCAGTAGATGAATCTCCAGGTCTTCGGCCCATTTTACTGCTGAATCGAGGAAATGAAAAAAAAGCGGCTCAATTATATAATCAGGACTGCCATTTGTCATGGCGTGGAGGTTTATTGGCAAACGTATTACGTCGCATCCAAGGCTTTGAATATTGATAAAATCCTGTTTTGTAAATTTTGTAAAATGGATCTCCTGTGCACTGGAAGCCTGGAACCAGTTGGTCAGGTTAATACCACGTGAGAAAGGTACCTGGGCACTGGTATAAAGTGGTATTGTTATGATTAACAGGAAGGTAATAATGAATTTCGGATTTTTCATTTTACAACTCGGGATATTTTGATATTTAAATTTTATAATGTTTTAAATATGCAATTAAAATGCAAATTATGCAAGATTACAAGGAATCATCTCAAATATAATGCTATGACCGATGCCGTTGTCCGTTCAACCAGCCTGTTCAACTTACGGGCAAAGGATTCTTTATTCATGAGGGCAATTTCATCATTGATCTGCTCCTGGAGCCTGATCATCTGCTGCATGCTCAGGTCCAGCCTTCCGGATTTATTTCTGCTCATCCAGAGACGCTGGTGTTCATTGGTCATGATGGAACAGAGGTCCTTCATCTCTTCAAGGAGTTTGGTTCTTTCCTGGGTAGTAAGAAAGTATTTGAGCATAATATAATTTTTCACCTGTGCTCCAAGACGGATCATCCTGATGGCATTGCTGAATTCATCCTTAACAAGTTCCGCATCTTTCATTTTAAGGGATACACTGTCCAGATCCTTTTCAATCAGATCGAGGTAGGTCATCATTTTTGTATATTGAAAGGATTTCCTGTTTTCATATTGTGTGTTAAATTTCCTCATTTGTTCCTCTCCGAAAATTTCAGATCCCAGTTCCGAGAATAAATCAATGGTGGAAGCAAGGATGGCATCATACATGACCACATCCACAAGTCCAAATTGATATACTAAAAAAGTAAGTGTCATATTCGGCATGAGAAATTCCTCGAACTGGTTGTACCTTCCAAGGTCGAGTACCAGCGATCCCATTTTGCCTGTTTTATCCATGAACACATTTTTATCGAGCCAGTTTTCGAGTGAAAGGTATTCCCCGCTTTCAGCATTCCAGCTCAGGGCTGCGCCAACAGCATATCCCGGGTAGCTCACCGGCAGGTACTGCCAGTGCCCCATGTCACCCCAGTCTGTCAGGAGCATCCCGTTAGCCCCATGTTTAACCCCGCTAATGACAGCATTATAGATATTTCCGAACATGTTATCTGTCCGACCGGTAATGGTCGTCCAGCTACTTGTTCCCGGGCAAACCAGGAAATCAAGTCCCGAGGCAGCCAGGTTAGCGCATTTTTCATCAAAAGGATGTTCAGCTTCATAACCCCATTCGAGAACGGTTATATCTTCCGGTATGTCAGGAATAACCTCAGGATGGCGGCTGACAACATCACCCCACAGCATCATTTTTTTATTGTGGTGGTGGGTTAACTCATTTATTTTCGATGCATATTCCAGGTAAACATGACCAACTCCTTTCTCTTCAGCCTGCTTTTTGCTTTTACAGAGTCCCAGCTCAAATGGCTCATCCATGTTGGCATTGAAATACTCTGAATTGAAATTCGGCAGCATATCATCCATCATTCTGCTAACAAGATCAATGCTTCGTGGATCATATGGATCGAGTGTGCCTTTCATTTCAATAAAAGGCATCAGTTTGTATCCTCCGGAACATTCTGCAAGGTCTTTATATTCCTCTGTATCCAGCCATGCCATCATATGACCCAGTGAATTCTGGTTTGGAACAAGGTCGATAAACCGTTCTCTGCAATACTGGTCAAGTTCCCTGATCTCTTCAGGTGTAACAGGTGTTTCAGTAGCTTCCCAGAGCTCACGGAAAGAGGGATATCCAAATGAAAATCCTTCCACATAAAGCTCGAAATGGTTGATCTTAAGTTCGGACAGGTAATCTGCTGTCTGAAATAAAGTCTCAAGTGTCGGGATTTTGTTCCTGCTGATATCAAGCATCACACCCCTTATTTCCATATCGGGGTAATCTTCAATCTCCATGCATGGGATTTTACCATCGCTGGCTCTGTTCAGCTGGTTCACTGTAACAAGGGCATAATACAGGCCCGGCAGATCGTTGTATACAATTTTAATCCCTGATGGTGAGATATCCAGGTTATATCCTTCCCGTGGCAGGGTAATATCCTGAACAAAGTTGAATTGTGGTATCAGAACAACAAAGTTGGCATTTACATTGAAAAGCTGCTGGAAATAACCGGTTATATTTTCCCTGATATCCGGTGAGGATCTGAAGGTAGGAGCAGGGGAAATGGTGAAGGTCCCTTTTCTGACCGTCACTTTTTGAGGATAGGGGATAAGGTTAAGGGAAGTCATTTCTCGTTCTTCCTGTCCTGCAGCCTTTTTCCGGGGATCAAAAGTAGCCGCCGTCACGTTATCATAAACAACTTTAGTCTTTGATTCAAAGAGTTTATTGTAATAAATATTCAGGCTGATAACCCCGACAATGAGCAGGGCAATCATACCCAGGAGGGTGTATAAAAGGATCTTAAGGAATCTTTTCATGATTTGAGATACATTTTTAAGTTCTCGCAGATAAGCGCAAATTAAATCGCTGATTAATACAAATCTTTCTCTAAAGATTAGTTTTATCTGCGAAAATTAGCGATAATTTGTGCGTAAATCTGCGAGAAGCCCTTAAAATCTTTCAAACTTTACTCATTTAAAAATCATGATCTAATCCGTTAGCTCTTGGGCAGATAGATAGGAAGCACAATTTTCATTAACATTACTTAATCACAAGCCCTGATTGAGGTTAGCAGCAAAAACTCCCATTGTACTCATGAGGATTATCAGGGCAACAAAAACTATGGATAAGATGGTCCAGAGCTTTTTAGGATAGTGATACCATAACACAACCAGCAATGCAAACAGGCATGTCTGAGGCACCACCTCAAGGTAACCGATAATTTGATTTTTAAAAGGAACGAGGGAATAGAACATACCTTCAACTGATCCCGGGCAGGCGGATGTTGTTGATAGTATACTGAGACCGATAATCAGGAGCCATAATTTCAGCCAGCCTTTTTTATTTTCCAGAAATATATTCCTGAAAGGCCACAGTGCCAGTGAAAATATCAATCCCCGGATAATCTGAAGGGCAGGTCCGGCAGCTATCCAGGGTGAATCCGTAGGTTTCATATAACAGGATAACGCATCCGTTTCAAAAAGCCCTTTATAGTGAAGCAGGTTATATGCGAACAATCCCGCAATAAAATAAGTAACCATATGAGATGCACTGATCCTCCAGAAGAAGGTTCCGAATGTTAAGTTTTTTGTTTCCATGTTGATATCAAAAATTTCGGTTAGTATTTTTCACAATAAATTTCATAAATATCCGGGCATTTAGAAAGAAAAAATTGCAGAATTGTGATATTTATATGTTCAACCGTAATTTGAGATATTTAACCGGGGAAAAAGAAGATAAATGTTTATAAATAGCTAAAGTTAATATTAGTGGGAGCATTATAATCCGGGAAAATTGTGTCAAATACGGTTTTTGAAGGCTCTTGCAGATAATCGCAGATTTCCCCCCAGGTTTCCCAGATCTGTCTTATTGGAACAATTAGTTATAAAACCGGTATTATATATTCTGCGAAATCTCAGTTTTATCTGCGGAATCCCTGCCTACCGGCTGGCAGGTGCGAGAAATTCAATCCCAAACTCAATACACTCAACACTTTTCACCCTTTTCTTCTTCGTCAGCTTCAGCCTCCTTTAACCTAACACTCTGCACTCTCCTCAACCTTAGCCTCAGCCTTTCTTGATTATTCATCCTTCCCACCACAGCTCTTCTGCAAGGATCCTGTAAAATCCCCCCCGGGCATATTTTTCATTCCATGGTTCGTGACCGCATTTTTCAACCAGGATAAATTTAAAATCCGTAAGTATATTTGACAGAGGAATACTCACGCCTTCAGCAGGATGCGGATCATAATCTCCATGGATAGCCACAACAGGGCATTTAACTTTACCGGCTGTTCTCAGCAGTTTGCCGGTTCTTCTCAGTTCTTCGGCCTCTTTCCAGATACTCTGAAAAATATCATACCTGCATTCGACATGATCATCTGAAAGATCTATCGGGCTGTATAAATCGGCTTTTCTGATGAAACCAGCTGCTTTTTTAAATGTGTTATCCCTGTCATCATTTCCCAAATATTTCAGTGTTGCAAGCAATAATTGAAGTTCAGATTTTTCTTTATCCTCAAGTCTTTGATATCTTGTGATCATGATATCCTTCGCAAATCTGTCATCGAAAGGCCCCGATCCGATAAGAATCAGTTTCTTTATTATGTTCGGGAATCTGGATGCAAAGATCAGGGCTAACCATGCTCCCCAGGAATGGCCAATAAGTATTACTGGGGGTGCTCCCTCTTTATCCAGTACCAGAAATAGTTCCTGGATCTGTCCTTCGATGGATAATTCAGCCTGGAAAGGCTCCAGGATTCCAGATTTTTCAGAAAGTTCGATTGCGACAGGTGCCATACCACCTGCAGCTCCCGGACCACCATGGATCAGGGTGATATTGATAGGTGGATTTCCGTACTTCCGAAAAAAGGGCATGGTACAGTTAATCTATTATAATATTATTTTAACCACAGGGTACACAGAGAGTAAACAGAGTTCACATAGAATAAATTTAATTAATCCTCAGTGTTCTCTTTGTATATCTCTATGTATCCTTTGGTTAAAATGGTTTTACAAAAATCAATCCAGGCAAGAAATGATGGAAGTTATTACTCCAGCTTTTCATCCAGCCACCGGATAATGTTCACCAACAACTGATGGTTATATGGTGCATCGGGTGAATTCATGCCTATCTTGACCCAGCTCAATCCTGCTCCAAGCTGGGCGGTAATCATCATTGCCTCTCCCAGAATAACCACTCTGCCGGCACCATACTTTTTATATGCTCCCTGGCAAAAGCCGGTAACCGGTACAGGAATGGTATTTTTAAACCTCGCTGCTGTATCGGGGTACCACTGGAGATATCCTGGAGGGAAAGTCATAATGGGTATTGCATCATCAGGTGCCTCAAAGGCATGGCCGGTAAATGTCAGGATCGAATCAACGCGCTCACCGGGATTTCTTCCGTTAGTGATAATATTTTCATGCAAAGAGCTGTCAGCCCGGATAAAATAATCTGCTCTGCCGATAGTATCCATAGCGTATCCGTTGTGAAGGGTAAATCCAAATTGGGAAGCAAGATCAGCAGCCGCCCCTGCCAGAGGCATGTGGTCTGCAACGAGCAATAATGATCCGCCATGATAAACCCAATCTCTGACCACTTCAATTTCTTCATCAGTAAATGCTGAATATGTGGGTAATATCCACCTGTTTACATTCGATTCGTGTAACGCATTAACGATTATCAATATGTTGCAGTCTTTCAGCTTTTCCGCAGTAAATATTCCATCATGAGCCATTACCCTGTAACCATCTCTTTTCAGTAGATATCCGGTTGACCGTAATCTTCCATCCAGTGTGTGGAAGTTATGGTGCCCCTGGTCAATGTATATCAGGGATCCCTGGCCTTTTTCATAGGAAGGGTCAGGAACTGGTGGATTATAAAACATGGCTGCTCCCTGCATTTCAACAGGCAGATTAAGGGAAGTCAGGATAACTACTCCCATATAAGCGGATATAAACTGCCATTTTACCTTCTCAATTGGCAAATCCTTCCTGTCCAGGATAAGAAATATTAAATACCCTGCTTCCAGGATACCTGTAATAACAGTGACAGGCATAAATATTTGCCACATCCTCTGAAGAGTCAGGGGAAAAGAAATCAGAAAAATAAATCCTGTCAGAAAGCCGGTAATATGAAGGAGCTTCTCTTTCCAGCCGGCTGATCTTTTTATACAGAAAACCAACAGGAATGGGAGAATAACAAGATCAAAAAGGATAATCCCTGCAGACAGAATAATCAGCTGGTTGGGGATATAGAATGATTTCATGATAAATCCTGCTAACAGGAATATCAGGGAAATAATGCCGGTGATTTTAACAGTTTTAATCATTGATGTTTTTTTATCACAAAGTTACACAAAGGATAACTCAAAGGACTCAAAGGTTCAGAAACAGATACCTTTGTGCTACTTTGTGACATCCTTTGGGTTCTTTTGTGGTTATCACATTTCATTATTCTGATTTAAGTCCAGGTCAGGGTATCGTTATTCATCAATTACCTGTAAATTAGAACTTTTTATATTGGAAATTTTTAGCCTATCCATGAAACCAATATATATAAGTGCATTCAGAACAGATGAAACAGGTGGCTTTTCTGTTTGCCCAGTCGAGGTCAACAAGAGTAGCCAGTACTGTATTCAGCAAGATCCTTCTCGACCAGAAATAATTATGTCCACAAATGGGACAGATTAACGGATGTCCCTTAACATCAACAGTTTGAGGATTTTTTTTCGTAATGTTAGTATTCATGATTTTATTGTTTTCATGTATCTATTTAAAGATAGGAATAATTTTAAAAGAGAGATTTATTAAAATTAACTAGTATTTTATACACATATATTTTTTGGCATTTTGACAACTTCATTTTTTAGCCTATTTTTATAATTATTCAGTAAGCCTTTTGAATAAACAGTTCCATGACAGTTATTTCACTTGCAGAAAGGAATTTGAAATTTGTTAAGGTCAAACAGGAGTTTACCAGTAAAAAGATTCCTGATATTGAAGCTCATCTGAATAATGAATTAAGCCGTTTCAAGAGACGCCTTACAAGTGGGATGGAGATTGCCATTGCTGTTGGCAGCAGGGGAATCACCGATCACCTGAAAATTACCAGGGAAGTTATCCGGTTCCTGGACCGATCAGGTGTACGGTCTTTTATTATTCCGGCAATGGGGAGTCATGGGGGAGCAACAGCACATGGACAGCAGGAAATACTTGAAGGTTATGGGATTAGCGAGAAGAATCTTGGCGTTCCTGTCAGGTCAGGGATGGAAGTGGTGAATATTTCAAATGATCCGGATGATCCTGTTTTTATTGATAAAGCAGGCTGGCAATCTGATGGGATTATACTGATCAACCGTATCAAGCCACATACTGATTTCAGCGGCACCTATGAAAGCGGATTGGTTAAGATGGCTGTGATAGGGTTGGGAAATCATCAACAGGCAGAGTTTATCCATGGAAAGGGAGTAGAAGGTCTGGAAGAATTAGTACCACGGAAAGCCAGGAAGATATTTGACTCGGGGAAGATCCTTGGTGGTATTGCAATTATTGAGGATGCCTGTGACCAGACGATGGACATTCGGGCATTGCTCTCCAATGAGATCATGGATACAGAACCCCGGTTGTTAAAGCTGGCCAGGGAGCATACACCTGGATTACCCCTGGATGTTCTGGATGTGCTATTTATTGACAGGATGGGTAAGGATATTAGTGGTGTGGGTATGGACCCTCATGTCCTTGGCAGATTAAAAATACCAGGATATCCTGAACCTGACAGACCACATATCCGGTCGGTGATAGCATGCGATCTCACACCGGATTCTCATGGTAATGGTCTTGGGATTGGCCTGGCAGATGTCATCACCAGGAAACTTTTCAATAAAATTGAACTGGAGGTGATGTACAGGAATGTATATACGAGTACATTTGTTGAACGAGTAAAAATCCCAATCATTGCTGAAAATGAAAAACAAGCCCTGGAATTCGCATTAAGGAATTGTGGTGAGGTGCAAAAGAATAAAGAAATCATTCTCCGGATCCGTGATACAAAACATCTGAATGAGTTCTGGGTCTCAACTGTTGCAATGGAAAAGCTTAAAGCCGTCAGAAATATTATTATACTTTCAGAACCTGTTGAGATGTTTAAAGATAACGGGGAGTTGATACCTTTTTAGTCGATGCATGAGGTTTTTCATTATTTCATTAAAAGTGCAGATTTCAATATTATGTATATTTAGTGTAAATCATATTAAAGGATTTAATGCATGATTGATCATAAATTTCAATGTCTTTACAATTGCAGAATAATAATTTTAAATGATTCGTTTCAAATCCGTGAATTAGTGGCTAACATTCACCTACATAACTAACCAAAAAATCATTACCATGAAAAGAAGACAATTTGTTGCAACTTCTCTTGCCGCCACAGCCGGAGTAATGGCTGGTGCCGGTGCATTATCCTGCAGTACCCAGAAGAAGTCCGACATCAAGGTTGGATTATACAGTATCACCTATCTCGGGATCTGGTACAGGGGAGAAGCTCTTCCACTGGAAGATATGGTAAGAAGGGCAAAAGAATATGGTTATACCGGGATTGAAATTGATGGAAAACGCCCGCATGGCAATCCCCTGGATTGGCCTACACAGCGTTGTAAAGAGTTCCGCTCATTTGCTGATGGGGAAGGAATTGAAGTATACGGTGTTGCAGCTAATAATGATTTCAGCAGCCCGATTCCCGAACACAGGGAATGCCAGATTGCCTATTTGAAAGATCTTATCAGGATGACCGCGGATCTGAATGCAAAAACACTCCGGATGTTTTTGGGATGGATCGGAGTTACAAAACATCCCCAGGTAGCATCATATGACATTGCAAGGGATATATGGAATTTCACACATGAGAAATTCACCGAGGAAGAGATCTGGGCATGGTGCCGTGAAGGTATGGCAGAATGTGCAAAGTACGCTGAAGATGCTGGTGTTATCCTGGCATTACAGAATCACAAACCAGTCATCAGGGATTACAAGGATGTTCTTCGGATGGTGGAAGAGGTCAACTCTCCAAACCTGAAAGTCTCACTGGATGTTCCGATTATGGAAGACCAGAGCCCGGAAAATATTCAGGTTGCATCAAAGGCAGTTGGTGACCTGCAGGTTCTTTCACATTTCGGGGGTGAATATGAAAGAGAGGATGATGGCAGCATCATTGGGGAACCATACTACGAACCCTTCATCCGGGCGATGCATGAGATAGGATATTCGGGATATATGAGTTACGAGCTATGCCATCCGTTACCTGTGGTGGACGGGCAAACAGTGGGGATTGAATATGCCGATAAAAATGCACAGCTGGCATGCGAATTTATGCAGCATACCATTCAGGAAGTTACTTCTGCATAGTTTTTTGTATTTCAATATTTAACCACAAAGGAACACTAAGGATAACACTAAGGGCACCAAGGATTTTGTGCCCTTTGTGTACCTTTGTGATACCCTTTGTGCCCTATTGATTCATTTACCCGACCGCAAACTGCAGAAATTTCTACCAAGACTATACAACACCTTGATAAAGATTAAAATGAAAAATTTTTTCATTTCGGGGATCTTAATTATTCTGCTACTCACTATTCCCGGCTGCCTGAAGAAAAAGAATTATAAGGATGAATCGCAAAGGCTGATAGGAGTGAAGGTTTATCAAATTGATCGTGAACTGAACAATCTCTTTGAGGAGTGGGTAAGTCTTGGAATCAATACAGTTTTTGCCAGCCCTTCTGTTTTTAGCGATGAGTTCAAATCACTGGCACAGGAACATGATATTCAAACCTTTGTCATTTTACCTGTCTTCTATGATCCGGCAACACTGGATGCAGATCCGGATTTATATGCCATTACAGATAAGGGGGAGAAAGCCATAGAAGACTGGGTTGAGTTTGTATGCCCCTCCAGGGAAGATTACAGGTTGCTGAAGACAGAATATATATTGAAGCTCATCAGGGAACTTGATCCTGATGGGATAAGCCTTGATTTCATCCGTTTTTTCTGTTTCTGGGAAAAAGTATATCCGGATCGCAACCCGGATTCCATTCCTAATACATGTTTCTGTCCCTATTGCCTGGAGAGGTTTCAATCAGAAAAACAGGTCAGTATCCCGGATTCTGTAAGAGATTCAGGTTCAGTTTCCGGATGGATTCAAACCAACCATATAGAGGACTGGACGGCATGGAAATGCAGCATTATCACATCCATGGTGGAAGATATCGTAACAGAAGCAAAAAAACTTAAGCCGACCATTAAAGTCAATTTGCATGTCGTGCCCTGGAGAAAGGATGATTTTAATAATGCCATCAAAAGGATTGTCGCTCAGGATTTTCCTTTGCTTTCTAAATATGCTGATATCATCTCTCCCATGACCTATGCCCATATGGTGAAACAGGAACCGGCATGGATCCATTCAGTGGTTAGTGATATACATGAACAGGCGGAATGTTTGATTATTCCGAGTATCCAGGTAAATGAAGCCTATCTTCTTGAGTCCCTTTCGCTGGAGGATTTTGAACAATCTGTTACAGAAGCATTAAAGCCGCCCTCCTCCGGGGTCTTTTTCTGGTCGTGGGAGCAGCTGGAAAGCCGGCCGGAGAAGAAGGAGGTGTTGAAGAGGGTTTTGATTTCTTTTAGAGAATAATTAAGGTTGTTGATCAGTTCGTACCCCCTCTGTCCATCTACTGGCAGACATCTCCCCTGTTTGCAGGGGGAGACACAGAGGGGGTACTATCGCTTATGCTTCAGAGAAAAGCTCCCTGCTCTAACAACAGGTTTCTTAATTCCTCTGCATCAACTTCTTCAGGTTTGATCTTATTTTTTATACAAAGTGCAGCTGCTGTTCCTCCTGCCTGTCCGACAGCCCAGACGATAGGCTGAACCCTGAGTGAGGAATGGGCTGCATGATCGGCTGAGATACACCGGCTGGCAATAATCAGGTTGTCAACATTATTTGGGACCAGGCACCGGTATGGAATCTGGTAGTATGTACCGGGTTTAAGGCTTTTCAGCTCTGTCCCGGTACCGGCCGGATTATGGATGTCAATATTATAGGAAGCACAGGCAATGCCGTCATCAAAATGCCTTGCCTCAAGGACATCGTCTGCTGTCAGGATATACTTACCAATCACCCTTCTTGATTCTCTCACGCCGATCTGCGTTCCCATTTTCATCAGGTAGGAATTTTCGAACCCTTTAATATATTTCTTAAGGAATTTTACCATCTCATCTACCTGCCTCCTTCCTTCGATTTCAGCATCAGTCATCTGCCAGCTGTCCAGGGATGACTTCCCGATAATACGGGTTGTATTGAAATGGATGACATCAGGATGGACTGACCTGAAATAAAGTACGTCCTCCCTGGGATTATCTATTTCACCCTTAACTTTTGCTTCATCATATAACCTGAATATTTCTTCATTGGCGGGGATATCTTCAACTTTTACATTAGCCATCCGGAAACTTGCAGTCATTGGCTGACAAGCGCCATCACTTTCACGCCCGATCTCAATCTGTGCACCGGCCCATGCAGCAATATCACCATCTCCTGTTGCATCAATGAATACATCCGCACTCAGATCTTCTGTACCTTCTTTATAAAAAATCCTCACCGCTTTTATTTCATTTTTATCTTTCAATACTCCAATGGCGCTTGAATGAAGTATCAGATCAACACCTGCATCAAGAACAAACCGGTCAAGGATCCATTTCATGGGTTCTGCATCAAAGTGTGCCCTGTCATCCAGGATGGCATTTCCCTCCTGCAGCTTATCCAGGAACTCCTTAAATAGTCCCCGGATGATGATCTGATCCCCTGCTTTATAAGTCATATATGGGTGAACCAGTGCTGCGGTTGCCATACCTCCCAGGAAGCCATACCTTTCAATCAATAGAACCTTTATTCCATTCCTTGCAGCAGCAACAGCAGCTGGAACCCCACCAGGACCGCCACCCACTATAATTACATCCCAATGTTTTAATTCTTTTTTGTCAGAACCTTTACATGCATGAAATCCTGATACACCCGTAAAAACAATTCCGGAGGTTAACAGGGTTTTCTTAATGAAATTTCTTCTGTTATCCATTTGATAAATTTTATTATTGAATATTTCAATTTTAATGATCCAATTTAAAATTATATCTTATAACTTGCAAATTGTAACTCCCTAAATGGCAGAAATCTTTAATTTCTCTGTCATTTTGAGGATACTCGAAAAATATAGGTATCAGCCTCAAGCGGAATGCTTGTTTTACGGCACTGCAACTTGTAACTTGCAACCTGTAACTTCTAAAAATAACAATTATGAAACCAAAATCATCTCTTTTCAATTCTTTGTTGTTATGTTTTCTGTTCGTTTTCCCTTTATCGCTTTTCTGCCAGGAACCTCAATCGATCCAGCTTCCTGATCCACAGACAGAAGGTGGCAGGCCTTTAATGGAGGTGTTGATGGATAGAAGCTCTTCACGTACGTTCAGTAAAGAAGATTTACCACTTCAAACACTTTCTAATTTGCTCTGGGCCGGATTTGGTATTAACCGGCCTGAATCAGGAAGGCGCACAGCTCCCTCAGCAAATAACAGGCAGGACATAGATATTTATGTCGCTACTGCCAAAGGTCTTTATCGTTATGATGCCAGCACCAATGCATTGGTTGTTATTCTTAAAGATGATATACGTGCTCTAACCGGCACCCAGGAGTATGTTAAAGATGCACCTGTGAATCTCATCTATGTTTCGGACTTTACAAAACTTGGGGGCGATGATGATAATGCTAAGTATGCCACAGCTTCTGCCCATACCGGCTTCATATCTCAAAATGTTTACCTTTACTGTGCTTCCGAAGGATTGGCAACGGTGGTGCGTGGCTCGGTCGATAAACCGGCTCTTGAAGCAGCAATGAAATTGAAACCGGAACAAAAAGTAATCCTTGCGCAAACAGTGGGTTTTCCCGGAGAGACCGAGTAGGCCTTTAAGATTGTCTGAAAACTGGAATATGTCCACACTCATAGCATATTGCGGATTAACATGCAACACGTGTCCGATTTACCTGGCTACGCGAGAAGATGATAAAACTGAACAGAAAAGAATGAGAGAAGAGGTCATCCGGATTTGTGTTGAGGAATATGGATTGCATTATGAGCTGGACGATATTACTGACTGCGATGGTTGCAGGACAGAGGGAGGAAGGCTTTTTTCAGGTTGCAGAGATTGTACTATCCGTGAATGTGCGATGAATTATGGATACGAAAATTGTGCCTGGTGTAATGATTATGTTTGTGATAAGCTTGAAAAGTTATTAATTACAGATCCATCAGCTAAGTTAAGACTTGACCAGATACGGAGTAGTTTAAAATAAACAGCTCAAAAGATAAAATCTATTTATACCAGATTCATAGACTGAATGCTTTTACAAACACATGATCAAAGACTTAATAATTCAAAATACAAATTATTTATAGCTGTATTCCTGTGTTTGTATTTATTGATTTCAACCACTAAGGAACACAAAGTACATCACAAAGTAACGCAAAGGATTCTGATTCAGAACCTTTGTGTACCTTAGTGAAATCCTTCGTGTACCTTTGGGATTTAATATATTTCAAACTATACAGGTGTATATAAATCTGATCATTCAGTCAATTTAAATTATGGGAGGAATTATGAAAAAATTTTGTCAATTAATTATTTTATCTCTAATAGCTGTATTGTTCGGCGGCTGTACTGCAAATGACTGGATTTCCCTCTTTGACGGCGAAAGCCTCGATGGCTGGCAGGCATCGGAGAATGTTGATTCATGGAAGATCGAGGACGGTGCTATTGTAACCAGCGGTGAACGGTCTCACCTGTTTTATGCGGGTGAAGTGAGCAATCATAATTTCAAAAATTTTGAGTTAATGGTTGATGTAAAAACTACACCTGGCTCCAATTCAGGCATTTACATTCATACTGAATTCCAGGAATCGGGTTGGCCTGAAAAAGGCTATGAGTGCCAGGTTATCAATTCACATCGTGAAACTGAACTGGGGGAGGATCCTGAACATAAGATGACAGGCAGTTTATATGCTGTTCGAAATGTCTGGAAATCTCCTGCTGTGGATAATGAATGGTTCGATTATCATATTGTCGTTCAGGGTAAGACTATCAGGACATACATCAATGGAGACCTGATGGCGGATTACACTGAGCCGGACAATACTTACCGGACTGAGAATATGAAGGGGCGCCTGTTGTCATCCGGTACTATCGCCCTGCA
>LJUQ01000051.1 GCA_001304505.1 Bacteroides sp. SM23_62_1 | reverse complement strand
AGCGGCTCTGGTACCCCGACTCCAGCCGGGACAGGACCGGCTTTAATCCGATCGCATACCCTGACCTTATCTTCACCTATGATGTCAGGGTCACGGCCTTACAGGAAAACAGTTTCAGGATATCTGTGGATCTTGACCACTCTCTCCCTGATGAATGGGTCAGTAAGGTTGGTTTTAATCTCGAACTTTTCCCGGGAGACCTGTTCGGGAAAGCCTATCTCATGGATGACCGGCCTGGTATTTTCCCCCTTCAGCCCAATGGACCTGTTAAAGAATATGATGGTGAATATCTGTCCGTTCCCCTGGCAACAGGGCAAAAACTGGTTATTGCCCCGGAGCAGGAAATGCAACGTGTCGAAATCGAATCACAACAGGGTATGCTCGAATTATGGGATGGCCGTTCCAATCATAATAACGGGTGGTACATCGTTCGCAGTGCTGTCCCTCCCGGCGCCACAAAGGGAGCGGTGGAATGGGTGGTTACTCCCAATGTTGTTCCCGGATGGAAATACAGGCCGGTAATCCATATATCCCAGGTGGGATACTATCCTCATCAACCAAAGAAAGCTATCATCGAGCAGGATAAGACAGATAATGAGCCGGGAGAGGTTATTCTTTACCGTATTACATCCACCGGCAAGGAATTAATTAAGAAGCAAAAGCCGGAATCCTGGGGCACTTTCCTGCGATACAATTATATGACGTTTGATTTTACCGAGGTTCAGGATCCTGGTTTATATCTGCTGTCTTACCGTTCTTATACAACTGTACCGTTTAAAATTGATAAGGGTGTATATGCAAGGGATGTATGGCAGCCTGTTCTGGAATATTACCTGCCCGTGCAGATGTGTCATATGCGCATTAATGATCATTACCGTGTCTGGCATGGTGCCTGTCATCTCGATGACGCACTGATGGCGCCGGTCAACAAACACCATTTCGACGGTTACCGGCAGGGTCCTTCAACACTTGCTGATTATGAATCGCTGGATCCCGTAAAAGGGCTGAACAGAGGCGGATGGCATGATGCCGGGGATTATGATCTTCGTGTTGAATCACAGGTCGGGACGATCTGGATGCTGTCTCTGATGATTGAGGAATTTGGCCTTGATTATGATGCCACAATGATAGACCAGGATAGCAGGCTCGTGGAGATTCATGTACCCGATGGCAGGTCCGATGCATTGCAACAGATAGAACATGGGCTGGCGAGTATTCTCGGGGGGTACCGTGCACTTGGCAGACTGTACCGGGGCATAATCTGCCAGGATCTTCGTCAGTATGTCATGCTTGGTGATGGCTCGACCATGACAGATAATATGGTATATGATGTGTCATTACAGGAGGATGAAACGAAGGATGGAAGATCAGGTAAGTGTGATGACCGGTTTGTTTTTACTGAAGATAATCCGGGAAGGGAATTATATGTAGCTGCAGGGCTGGCTGCGGCATCGCGGGTGTTAAAAACATATAATCCGGGATTATCGGAGGAATGCCTGGAAACAGCCCTGAAGCTGTACGATAGAGCAAATCAAAACACCAGGCAGGTTACACCAAAAGTCCTTGCACTCTCAGAATTGATCCTGACAACGGGTGATGATAATTTAAAACAGGTTCTCATTGGAATGAAAGAATTGGTTATCAGGGATGTGCGCCGCAGTGGCTGGGTGGTGGGACGGGTTATGCATATGTTGAATGATGTGCAATTCAGGAATGAAATGGAGGCAGCAGTGGCGGTGTACCAGTCCGGAATCCGGGAAGAAGCAAAAAAATCCCCTTTCGGGATACCTTACGAACCGAACATCTGGGGTGCAGGATGGACAATACAACGGTTTGGTGTTGAACAGTATTTTTTCTGTAAAGCATGGCCTGAACTTGCTTCCGCAGATTCTTATGTCAATGCCCTCAACTTTATACTTGGTGTGCATCCCGGAGAAAACACGTCCTCCTTCGCCTCCGGGATAGGTGCACAATCCGTCACTGTGGCCTATGGTGTGAACCGTGCCGAATGGTCATACATACCGGGTGGAATAGCTTCCGGCACAGCACTCATCCGCCCCGACCTGCCGGAGTTAAAAATATGGCCCTATTTCTGGCAACAGACCGAATATGTGATGGGTGGCGGATCCACTAACTTCATGTTCCTGGTAATGGCCGTTGAAGCACTGCATGGGGAGTGATGAAGAGGAACTCTGTTTTATCCTGATTTACTTCTGTTCTGAAATTTCTATCAGAAGGAAAGAATTTTTATGGGCTAGCCAAAAGAAACTTTCGGCATGAATAAGGGTGTCTCAAAACTAGTTTTTCACGCAAAGTACGCAAAGAAAAGCACCAAGCACGCAAAGTACCAATATTTATTAATCAACACTTTGCGATCTTTGTGACAACTTTGCGAGCTCTGCGTGAAACCTTTAATTGAAGTTGTAACACAGCCCCACACAGAGGGGGTGGTGACAATATTTTAGCTATTTTTAATGACCTTCTATCAAAAAATCCCTAAAATTGAATTGCATCTTCATCTGGAAGGGGCTATACCTCTTCGTTCACTGTGGGAATTGATTCAGAAATATGGTGGTGATCCGGATATTGATTCTTTCAGGGACCTCAAGAAAAAATTTGTATACCAGGATTTTGACCATTTTATCGAGACCTGGATCTGGAAAAACCAGTTTCTCAGGGAATATGAAGACTTTAAGTTTATTGCGGAGCATGTAGCACGAAACCTGTTATACCAGAATATCAGGTATGCAGAGGTATTTGCATCACCCTCTTCATTCCAGCAATATGGATTGAAAACACAGGATATCATTTTTGCTATCCATGAGGGATTTATGAGGGTGAAGGAGATCAAGATCAGGCTGATCATCGATTTGGTACGCAATTATGGCCCTGAGCAGGAAATGAAAACATTATCCGAGATAAATGAAGTTAAACAGTTTGATATTATCGGGATCGGAATTGGTGGGAGTGAAAATCTATATCCTCCTGAACCATTCTCCCGGCTTTATGAGAAAGCAAGGGCATTGGGATTCAAAACTACTGCCCATGCCGGTGAGGCAGCCGGTCCGGAAAGTATCCGCAGTGCCCTTTTTACATTGAAAGCAGACAGAATAGGACATGCAACAAGATCTGCTGAAGATGTCCGGCTATTGGAATATATGTCAGAAAACCATATTCCGCTTGAACTTTGTCCTTTATCAAACCTGAAGACAGGTGTAATCACTGATTATAAAGATTATCCGATCAGAACATTTATCGATTATGGTATCCCGTTTTCAATTAATACAGATGATCCGATGATGTTCGGTAATTCTCTTGCAGAGGAATATGAAATGCTGGAGAGAAATTTTGATTTTTCAAAACAGGATATTGCAGGTTTTATCCTTAATTCTATCCAGACAACCTGGCTTTCTGAGGATGAAAAATCGTATCTTACAAAACAGTTTCAGGATGAGATTTTACTATTAATTGATAATCAAAAGAGCGATCGTCATAAGGAAGAATAATACTCTGCGGCAGCTTGCTTAAAACTTTGAATATTAAATATATACAGGATCAATCCGGGTTCTGAATAGGATGGATTTATAATTCAAAATTAAATTCTTATTCAATCATCAAAAAGATCAAAAATAGTTACATTTTGTATAGATGAGCCGCGATGCGCCTTTACAAGTAATTAATTTTTGATTTGATTGCAGGATGTGATAATAAATAAAACAGACTACAAATGAAAAATATTCTACGATTCGTCCCTTTGCTGTTAGTATTATTAATCAATTTATCATCCTACTCACAGGGTGGTTATAACAACTTTAAAGTGACCGTTTATGCGCGTGCCTATGAGGTGCAGGAAATGAACAACCTGGAGTGGCTGGCACCGGTATGGGATGAGATTACCAGGCAGGTGAAGGTTGATAAGATATACCTGGAGACTCACCGTGACCTCCTGCTGGTTGAGAAGGAAACCATTGAGATTGCCAGGAAATTTTTTGAAGATCATGGTGTTGAGGTTGCCGGGGGAATCACCCTTACAGTAAATGAGCGAAACAGGTTTGAAACCTTTTGTTACAGCAATCCTGAGCATCGTGCGAAGGTCAGGGAAATTGTTGAGTATACTGCGGGCCTCTTTGATGAAGTCATACTTGATGATTTCTTCTTTACCAACTGCAAATGTGAGCTCTGTATTGAGCAGAAAGGTGATAAAAGCTGGACCGAGTACAGGCTGGCGTTGCTTGATGAAGCTGCCAGGGAGCTGATCATTAAACCGGCAAAAGCTGTTAACCCTGGTGTCAAGATGGTTATCAAGTACCCCAACTGGTATGAACATTTCCAGGGCCTGGGATTCAACCTGGAGACAGAGCCACCTATTTTCGATGGATTGTATACGGGTACGGAAACACGCGATCCCGTGATGAATAATCAGCATTTGCAACAATATCACGGCTACCTGATCTTTCGTTATTTTGAAAATATTAAACCCGGGGGAAACGGTGGTGGATGGGTCGACACCGGCGGCTCTAGATTCCTTGACAGGTATGCAGAACAGTTATGGCTTACCCTCTTTGCCGGAGCACCTGAGATCACCCTTTTTGATATACGCCAGATTCAGCGTACACTTCGTGAGACAGATCGTGCACCATGGCAGGATGTAAAACCAAGTTTCAATTATGATGAAATGATACAGCCTTATACGCTGCGGGATGGTATCACCATAACACCTACTACCATTGCCAGGGCTGCCGGATACACCTTTGAACAGGTAGACCGGTTCCTTGGAGAACTTGGCAAACCTGTCGGGGTAAAGAGTTATAAACCTTACCATTCCACCGGAGAGGATTTTCTCCAGACTTACCTTGGTATGGCGGGCATCCCCATGGATATTGTAGCGGAATTTCCTGCAGAGGACAGTATTATATTACTGACAGAAACTGCTAAACATGACCCGGATATTGTGACTCGAATCAAGAGACAGCTGATTGACGGGAAAGATGTGATGATCACATCAGGGTTACTGCGGGCACTTCAGGAAAAAGGTATAAAGGATATCGCCGAGCTGAGGTATACCGACAGAAAAGCCCTTGTTAATGAATTTTTGGTTGGCTGGATGGGCCATTATATATCAGAAACCGAAATAATGATTCCACAGATCAATTATCTGACAAATGATTCCTGGGAGATCATATCAGGCATGGACGCAGGCCTGGGATGGCCTTTCCTGCATATGGCAGATTATGCTAATGGTACTTTATATGTCCTGACCATCCCGGAAAATTTTGCCAATATTTATAATCTTCCGGTTGAGGTATTATCAGAAATAAAGCGAATTCTTGCAAAAGATATTTTTGTGCGCCTCGAAGCACCCGCTAAGGTCAGCCTGTTTGTTTATGATAATCAGACTGCCATCGTGGAATCATTCCTTGATGAATCGGTTGAAACAAGTCTTATCGGGGACAACACGTTCACGAAGATGACCGATCTGGTCTCCGGTGAATCCTTTGCGGCTGAAAAAATATCTATTAATATGCCCTGGGGTGGAACGGCTGAAACCAATGAAGTGAGATTCAGTTTCTCACTAAAACCCCATTCTTACAGGGTGTTTAAAATTGAGTGAATGAAATAGGCTGCCACCTGTCTGGAAATTCAATATAAATTGAATAGTAAATTCAAAGGGTAGATAAGTATTAATCTGATCATCCTGTTGAAGTAGTAATTAATGCAATCGATTGCATAGAATTATTAAATTTGTTCATAAGGGAAGTTGCCAGATATGGAAATAATTTAATAATAACGCGCTGTACTATTAAATAATGATTATATTTTTATATCAGGCCGCGTCGCCGGCGCAGCCTGATATAAATCTGATTATCAAAATTATCGTCTTTAATAGTACAACACGTTTTATAATAACAAAAACTATTATGATGTGCAATCCCTTATTCCGAGAAATAGACAGGGTATTGAAAATTTCAGTTTCCACTATCTTGATATTATTATTTCCCCTTCAGATACATGCCCAGATGGCAGATGGTAAGTGCAGATTTGCAGGTAATATTATTGCCTATAGTATTCCTGCATCCTTCAACACATACTGGAACCAGGTTACACCGGAAAACGCCGGCAAATGGGGATCGGTTGAATCATCACGTAACAATATGAACTGGACGAACCTGGATCGTGCTTATAACCATGCCAAGAGCAATGCATTTCCTTTCAGGCAACATACATTTGTCTGGGGGCAGCAACAACCTGGATGGATCGGTGGATTATCACAGGATGACCAGAGAACCGAGGTGGAAGAGTGGATCAGATTATTTGGTGAAAGATACCCGTTGACAGATTTCATTGACGTTGTCAACGAGCCTTTGCATGCTGCACCAAATTATAGTGCTGCCCTGGGAGGTGCCGGCACGACCGGGTGGGATTGGGTCGTCTGGACATTTGAAAAGGCGAGATTATATTGTCCGGATGCCAAGTTACATTTAAACGATTATGGAATTATTGGAAGTACAACCGCCACAAACAATTACCTTAAAATAATCAATATATTAAAGGAAAAAGACTTAATTGATGGTATTGGTGTCCAGGGACATGGCCTTGAAAATGCCGATACAGCCACCCTGAGAGCCAATCTTGATAAACTTGCCGCAACAGGTCTGCCTGTATATATCACTGAATATGATGTAAACCTTGCTAATGATGCAGAGCAATACCAGGTGTATTTCAATCAGTTTCCTATTTTTTGGACACATCCCGGTGTTGCCGGTGTCACATTGTGGGGATATATCCAGGGACAGATTTGGAAAACAGATGCTTATCTGCTCAGGTCAGATGGTTCGGAACGCCCTGCTTTATCCTGGCTTAAGACTTATGTGATGACACACGATTCTGATTGCCCGACAGCAGGTATTGAAGATCACCCGGTAAATGATAAAATGGGAATTCATTTGTATCCAAATCCCGTAAATGATGGACGAATTATGCTCGAACTTGCTGATGGAATTTCCGGGATCAGGATCCTGGACATCTGTGGTATGGAAGTTAAATATGTTCCGGTTTACGGACAAACAAGAGTTACTCTCGACCTTGATGTATCACCCGGAATATATCTCATACAGTTTATAGGCATGCAAAAGTTAATCGTTGAAAAGCTCTGCGTGAAATGAAATTCCCTTTGCTATTGCAGAAGGATTTTATAATTGCTGATGTTATGATCTGTTCTGAGGATGCTCGAAAAACATTATCATCAGCCTGAGGCTGATAACCTTCCTTTCTTTCTCTCACCATCGACAAGTCTCCAGATATTCAATGGATTGGCTTCTTTCAGTTCATCTGGAAGCTGGTTATCAGGGAAATTCTGATAACATACAGGCCTGGTGAATCTTGTAATGGCAGCAGTGCCAACGGAAGTGGTCCTGCTATCTGTTGTAGCCGGGAACGGGCCTCCGTGTACCATTGCATGGCATACCTCTACACCTGTTGGGAAACCATTGATAATTAACCTGCCAGCTTTGCGTTCAAGAATATTAATCAGATCATCATAATCCCGGAGGTCCTGATCTGTGGCATGCAATGTAGTTGTCAGATGTCCTTTCAGGTTTGCAGAAATCTTCAGAACTTCGGTTTTGTCTTTTGCAGTAATTATCAGCGTAGAAGGACCAAACACCTCATTTTCAAGAACTTCATTGGTCAGAAAATGTTCTGCAGTGGTTTGCAACAGGCAGGCTGGTCCCTGATAAGCCAGGCCTTTATTCTTTGATATAGCAAGAAGTCTGATTTTGCTTTCTTTCGTCAGGAAGTGAATACCATCCTGGTAAGCAGTGAAGATTCCTGGTGTCAGCATGGTTGCAGGGGGTACCTCCTGAAAATTAGAAGCGGTGATCTTCAGAAATTCTTCGGAATCTTTTGATTCTACCATCACGACCAGCCCGGGGTTAGTACAGAACTGTCCAACACCCAGTGTCACCGATGCCGTTAATCCCTTTGATATTTCCTGCATCCTCTCGTGCAATGCACCGGGAAGAATATAAACCGGATTTGTACTGCTCATCTCTGCATAGACAGGTATAGGTTCGGGTCGACGGGCAGAAGCATCAAAAATTGCCTTACCCCCTCTGAAAGAACCGGTAAATCCTATGGCTTTAATATTAGGATGCCGGACAACAGCCATCCCGGTATTGGTTGATTGGCCGTGAATCATGGAAAACAGGCCATCAGGCATGTTCGTTTTGTTTATAGCAGCCCGAATCGCCTGGGCAACCATCTCAGAAGTGCCGGGGTGGGCAGGATGTGCTTTTATGACCACACTGCATCCTGCCGCCAGGACAGATGTTGTGTCCCCTCCGGCTACCGAGAATGCCAGCGGGAAATTACTTGCTCCGAAAATTCCAACAGGCCCCAGTGGTTTATGCATGCTCCTGATATCCGGCCTGGGTACGGGCTGCCTTTCCGGATCAGCGTGGTCAATACGGGCATCAACCCAGGATCCTTCCCTCAACAGATCAGCGAAAAGTTTCAACTGGTTCACCAGCCTGCCCCTTTCACCCGTCAGCCGTTGTACAGGTAATCCGGTCTCTTCACAACATCTGTCTATGAGTTTATCACCCAGATCAAGGATTTCATGAGCTATTGTTTCAAGAAGGGAAGCCCGCTGGTTACCGGATTTTTGAGAATACTCCCTGAAAGCTGTTTCCGCCCTGTGAACGGCTTTATTAATTTCTGCCCGGGTGGCTTCACAAAATAATGGTGATATTTTTTTACATTTATCCGGATTGAAAGCCTGGAAAGTGGTTTTCCCTTTACCAGATAATTCATTACCAATAAAATTCAGTCCTGTTAGTTCCATGGTTTATGCTACAAAATTTATAAGTGTACCGATAGGTTCAATTGTAATTGCTATTTTATCCCCGCTCTGCAAGGTGAAATTATTCGGAGGCACAATGCCTGTGCCTGTCATCAACAGGCTCCCATGAGGAAAAGAGCACTCACGGTATAGGAAAGATACAAGTTCTTCAGGCTCTCTTTTCATCTGGCCAATTTCTGTTTTTCCCTCAAACACCATTTCTCCTTTCCTGTAAATATTCATCTCAATCACCGTTCTATCTGGTAATGGTTTGTCGTGTACATAAATACAGGGGCCAATGGCAGCACATCCATCATATGTTTTTGCCTGTGGGAGGTAGAGCGGATTTTCTCCTTCAATGCTCCTTGAGCTCATGTCATTACCAACAGTGTAACCCACTATTTTGCCTCCTGATGTGATCATTAAAGTCAGCTCAGGCTCGGGGACATCCCATGTTGAGTCTTTCCTGATGCGTACTTTCCCATATGGTCCAACAATCCTGTGGAGAGATGCCTTATAAAATAATTCGGGTCTTTCCGCTTCGTAAACATGAGCATAAAAATCACCTCCTCCTCCTCCAGTCTTTGATTCTTCCTGCCTCCCTACCTTGCTTCTGTAGTAGGTGACACCGCTGGCCCATAATTCCTGCGATTGAACGGGAGCCAGCAAACCGGATTCCGCGTTATCCAGGGATATGTTAACGGGAGATGCGGTTGCTGCTGCCTGCAGCATCTTATTGTGGAGGTAGTCGTCATTCACAAACCTGTCCCAATTTTCGTTTTTCAAAAGATACAGGATTGTGTCTTTTTCGATGATGATACCTTTTTTTGTTTTAAATAATCTCATGTTTGCGAACAATTCAAGTAATTATTTCACTGAGGCCAGGAACGTTTTCCACATCAGGCTCGTGCAAATCCCATGAAATTTGGTTTAACAATGGATACAGCGGTATTTATTTCACCCCCTCTGTCCGCAGTGCGGACATCTCCCCCTGCTTGCATGGGGAGACACAGAGGGCGTGGTGGAAATAATATTTGTTCCGGCTTTTAATAATCAGCATTATTTTGTATGATCACTATTAGCCTGTGGATATAGCAAACACCCATGATTCCTGCGCATGAAAAAGAGATTGTATAACCTCCTGTTAATCCTTATTCTTCAATATCCACAATTTAATTTTGCAATGTACTTATTATAAAAGACATAATATATAAGACCACTCCACCGGATATACCGAGTATTGCTGTGCCTGCGCTCCATAGCCGGTAACCTGTTTTGACATCCATGCCTGACAGCTGGGTAACAACCCAGAAGAAGCTATCATTGGCATGTGAAAATACAGCTGAGCCTGTACCTATTGCAGCCACAACAAGTGCTTTCTCGATTTCGGTATCAAAACCGAGTGTTCCCATTATAGGCATCATGATGGAGGCTGTGGTTATCAATGAAACGGTGGATGATCCCTGTGCTGTTTTTATTGCTGCCGCCAGGATGAATGGGAGCCAGATGCTTAGATTGATCCTGCCTAATGTTTCTCCCAGCATTTCTGCTATTCCTGAGTTTTGTAACACTTTCCCGAAGATACCTCCGGCTCCTGTAATCAGGATAATGATAGCTGCATCCCGCAGTGCTTTTCCGGCCCATCCTGAGGTGGAAAGCATCGATTTGTCAAGTTTTTTCGGTAATAGTAACGATAAAAACATCCCGATCAGTAAAGCAATAAATGGTTCCCCCATAAATGAAATTATCTTTTCCATAGAGCTGTCGGGAGCCTCGTCCGATGAGGGGAAAATTGATTTTAACAGGATTAACAGGATGGGCACGGCTATAGGGAGTGCAGAACGCAGTGCACCGGGCGCATCTTTCATCCGGTCAGTGATCTCTTCATCCTTAATTTCCGGAACCGGATCGATATAGGTTCTGGATGCATATCTGATCGCAAAAAATAATCCCGGAATCAGGGAAAGGGCACTTACTACCACTCCCATGATCACCACCAGGCCGAGGTCGGCATCGAGTATTCCGGCTGCTGCGACAGGCCCGGGTGTTGGGGGTACCAGCACATGTGTTGCTGTCAGACCTAATCCCAGGGCAACAGCTGGTCCTGCGAGGGAGATTCCTGCTTTTTTTGGCAGGCTTTTGTTGATGGGAGAGAGAAGAATAAAACCACTGTCTGCAAATACCGGGATTGATACGACATATCCAATGATACCCATTGCAGTGGGAACGCGTTTTTTACCAATCATCCTGAGCACTTTCTCGGCCAGGGCGTATGCACCACCAGAATTTTCCAGGAATGCCCCGATAATAACTCCCAGAACGATAAGCAGACCGATTTTCTTCAAGGTATCACCAAAACCCTCATTTATTGAGGTTATTATCAGCTCTAAAGGCATTCCGGTGAAAAATCCATAGGCAAGAGCAACCAGTAAAAGCACAACAAAGGGATGTACCTTCAGCCTGGATGTCAGGAGAATAATGAGAATGATACTGATTATGAGATATACTACAGGCACATTAATAGGATTAATGTCCCGGCAAAGCCGGGCCCAACAGATTTATATTTGGGATATTCAATCCATCTCTAGTGCAAATCCCTTTTAACCTCATCACCTGAACATCCGAGCAGGAAATCAAAATCTGCTCCCTTATCAGCCTGCTGCACATGATTCAGGTAGAGGCTCACATAGCCGCGTTCCGCTAACGGTTCAGGAGGCACCCAGGCCTCCTTTCGTCTTTTCAGCTCTTCATCAGTGACGAGGAGGTTTAAGGTACGGTTTTCAACATCCAATTCAACAAGATCATTATTTTCCACAAATGCAAGGGTGCCACCGGCAGCAGCTTCAGGAGAAACGTGTAACACAACCGTTCCACTGGCTGTGCCACTCATTCTGCCATCGGATATCCTGACCATATCTTTTACACCTCTCAGGATTAATTTTTCAGGCAGGTCAACATTTCCGACTTCAGGCATGCCCGGGTAGCCTTTCGGGCCAACACCTTTAAGAACGATCACACATGACTCGTCTATGTCGAGGTGAGGATCATCAATACGGTCATGATAATCCTCAATATTCTCAAACACAACAGCCCTGCCTTTATGCTTCATCAGGTGTGGTGTTGCTGCCGAGGGCTTGATAACGGCACCGTTTTCACACAGATTCCCTTTGAGGACGGCTATACCGGCATCCTTCTTCAGCGGTTTATCTATTGTGGTAATGACGTCATAGTTAAAGCATTCACTATCGGCATAATTTTCTTTCAGGCTTTTTCCATTTATGGTTATCTCATCCTGGTGGAGCAGATTGCCCAGTTCCTTTATTACTACATCCAATCCGCCGGCATAATAGAAATCCTCCATCAGGTATTTTCCTGAAGGCATGAGGTTCACGAGGAGGGGGATATGGCTGCCCAACCTGTCAAAATCCTCCAGTTCCAGTTTAGTGCCTATGCGGCTGGCAATTGCCAGCAGGTGAACCACCAGGTTTGTTGATCCCCCTACTCCTGCGTTAACGATTATGGCATTCTCAAATGCATTTCTGGTTAGAATTCTGGATAGTTTCAGATCTTCCCTGGCCATTTCAACGATTCTGCGCCCTGACAGCTGAGCCATCACTTTTTTCCGGGCATCCGCAGCAGGGATTGAAGCCATTCCCGGAAGGGTGAGCCCCAGGGTTTCAACCATCACAGCCATCGAAGAGGCTGTTCCCATGGTATTACAGTGCCCGCTGCTTCTTGAAACAGCTATTTCAGCTTCCAGCATATCTTTCTCCGAAAAACCATCAGCTTTTTGTTTTGTCTTAATAATCCAGTTGAATGAACCGGATCCGATACGTTCACCTTTGAGGATACCATTCAGCATGGGTCCGCCGGGGACAATAATAGTTGGTATGTCTACACTGCATGCCCCCATGAGGGTGGATGGAGTTGTTTTGTCACATCCTGTTAACAGAACCACGCCGTCGAGGGGATTGGCACGGATAGATTCTTCTGTATCCATACTGGCAAGGTTCCGGAACAGCATCGTAGTAGGCCTCATGATTGTCTCACCGAGTGATGTTACAGGAAACTCAAGCGGGAACCCACCGGCTTCCAGTATGCCATTCTTTACAAACTGCGCGAGATCTCTCAGATGTCCGTTACACGGAGTTAGCTCAGACCATGTATTGCATATGCCTATCACCGGTCGTCCCCGGAAATAATCATCGGGATATCCCTGGTTCCTCAGCCAGGAGCGGTGAACAAATCCCATTTTATCTGAACCGCCAAACCATTGCTGACTCCTGAGTTTATTGTTTTTTTCCATAATAGATATGTATGAAGTAAAATTTATTAGGCTGTTGAAATTACGAGGTATTAATAAACAGACATAATAATGAAAATGAGACTTAGTATCATAAACTGAGATTTGTTGACTGTCCCCTCCCTGCCTTTACTACCGTTTCGGCAGGCAGGTATAAGTAACTTATCCTGCACCCTTCAGCAACTCACAAGCCGCGTTAACAAGAAATATATAACTGGCCCCAGGGGTGATAACGTACTCATTTTCACCCCACAGAAAGGGCCAGTCTTCCTTATTTTCAGGAAAATCCGGGGGTAGTATGAGTACACCAGGAACAATTCCTCCTGCAATATATGAATAATCTGCCCGGTTCATTCCGTATGCGACTTGCTTTGACCTGGTCCCGACACCGGATACAAATGAAATATTTGATCCGGGATGGCAGCCATAAATATAGTGAAGTGCTTTGTAAACACATTCAGGATCAATAATTTCCGGGAATGATTTGTACAGCAGGTAATTTGTGATACCAAAACCAATGACAGTACCACTTCCGGCCCAGCCACCGGTTGTAATGGGAACACCAAAAGGATTAACTTCGTGGAGTCTGTCGATCTGTTCTTTATAGGTCATCACGAGGGATTTAAGTTTATCCCTGTACTGTTCGTCCATGAAAGGAATTACCCGGACAGCCAGTGCAGCGTATGCACCGAACCGGTTCTCGATGAGTGGCCATAATTCATTGATTTTATTTGCGTACAGGGTATCTTCTGTACATATTAAAAGTTCAACAGCTGCCTTCAGTTCTTCAATCTCAAGCGGGCCTCCTGTAGTATTTCCATAATAGTATATATGTGGTTCATGACTGTGTTCATCTTTCCATACGCTTATGGCTATCGACAGACATTCCCGGGATAATGCATCGTTATACCCTTGTAAAGCACGGCTGGCAGCAGCAAGTGCAGCAATTGAACCGTAATTCAAAGGTGTTGATCTGGTTGTGAAGGCCCACCTGTCGTCGAAGTTTCCACTGTGGTATCCATCAGTATTGCCCGGCTTTAATTTTGGAGTATAGATCAGGTTGTCGGTCATGGTTATTGCGTCGCCCAGATGAGTATACTGGGACAGATCGGGCACGATGATGCCATTTATGGCATGCCCCACGGCTCTGTGCTGGGCAATGAGCGCCAGTGCACCATGTTCGATCTGCTGGAGAAGGTCGGGAATGCCATCGGGAACATGAATATCCACATAACGCTGCTTTTGATCAATGGTTGTTTCATCCCTGGTCAGGTGGAATGCTTCCCAGGTATGGACCATATTTAATACTACTGTATATTGCGATTGGGTGCGGATGTCATAATCCCCTGCATCAAACCAACCGCCGATATTCAATCCGGGGATATGTTCTCCGGGCTTAAATGGTGTATCGGTTGAAGATCCCTGGGCATAGAGGTCAAAATGTTCATGATTAACCGGTGCCTGAAGCGCATCATCGAGATGGGCGGCACCATGCCAGACACGGTAAGCTTCGTTCACGAACATATGATCCATTTGAACAGGGAAAAACACATCAAGTGTCGGTTCCCATACATGATCATATATATCAGGTGCTATCCGGAAAGGGAGCGTCCTGGTATCACCATACTCAATAACGTATAATCCACTGTCTGTAATAGAAGAGAAATCAAATATGGCATAATGATATCTGAGGTATTGCCCCCACTTGACTGTTTTTCCCTCATATTTCTCAATAAAATTACCGTTAGCTGTTATTTTAAACAGAGTGGCTTCCGGAAGTTGTTTGCCATTTCTGTCGAGTTCAATGACTGCTACTTTTTGCTGATCAGGATGATATCCTACCTGTGAATAAGTGATCACCGGGGGCCGTATCCAGCCGTGGATTGTTTTTGCAGTTACCAGCCATTCAACTACCTTTCCCGACCTCTCAGGCGGTATCAGGCTGCGAACAACAAACCACCCATTCTGGGCTTTATTGCGGCCATCAAACAGCAAAAGTGTATTGTCAACTGTTTTGATTGTGACAGATCTGTACGGATCTTCAGGGGCAAGCACAAGAGTATGTCCGGAAGCAAGTGGTTCTGGTTCTACCTTTCCTGATTTATCTTTTTCCATCGGGCCACCCGGATATAAGGGGAACATTCCGGGTATATCATCCATCATGTATGCTTTTCCGAAATATGCCGAGGGCAGAAATTCTAAATTGAAACCTGCTTTATCTTCCAGTGCTTCCGGCAGGGGCTGATCAAGGCTAACACTCAACCGTAATCCTCCTTCAGTAATTTCAACCCTGATCATATATTCAAAATCATAATCAGGGTATCTTAAACGTGCTTCAATCGTATTTTCTGCACTATCCACTTTTCGTTCAATGAATTCAGGTATCGGATCCCACTGTTCAGGTGTGGGATGCAGTCTTACATCCCCATTAGTTGCAGTACGAATTTCATGATGAATGAATTCTATCCCGCTCATCTTTGAATCGCTGAACAACCCATTGTACCAGTTACTGAACACCAGTACATCGAATCCACGTGCTTCAAAGTATTCAAGCTCATTCAGCCTTAATTCCGGATCCCGTTTTGTAATTTCATTACAAGCCAGGGACAAAAATCCAAAGCAGAGGCAGCTTAATACTATCCTTATTAGTTGATAATTAAAAACAGGAAATTTAGTTTTCATATTAAATATTAAATAAATAAAGGTTGTCTCAAAACTATGATCAAGTGCTTCACGCAGAGTTCGCAAAGTTGTAGCAAAGATCGCAAAGTATTGATTAATAAATATTTGAACTTTGCAGCCTGATACTTTTCTTTGCATACCTTGCGTGAAAAACTAGTGTTGAGTCACCCTCTACATTAACTTTGATAGACTGTCAGCTGTATTTTTTAACCATTTCGGTAAAATGGGTAATGTTCTCAGTTGGGACACCAGGCGGCATACCACCTCCACATGAAAGGATGACTTCAGTTCTGTTATTTAAACTACCAATCAAATCATTTACGGTCCTTTCAATATCATCCCTTGATCCATTTGCCAGAACGTCTCTTGGAGGGATATTGCCCAGCATTGTTACATGTCCATTTGTAAGCTCTATGAGATCGTTAAGGGTTTTATCAAATCCCATGTTATAAAGGTTGATACCTATTTCAGGCAGATATTTAATAGAGGAACTGCAGTCGGCATCATTATGTAAGAATTTAACAGTTACGTTCCTGTCAAATAATTTCTTCAGATATGGCAATCCAAAAACTTTAAATTCCTCTTCTCCAATAAATCCAATGATATCATCGAGGACCAGCATTCCGTCAATGGATGGCAATCTTTGCTGTTGCAGATCATGCCATTCTATCAGGTAATCATTAATAATAGTCAGCAATTGGTGTGTTTCTTCAGGATTTGTCATCATTGCCAGCAAAAATTCTGTCACCCCCATTAAATAAGAGGCCACGTTCAGCGGTCCTCTTGAAACTGAAAAATATATGTTATGGCCTATATCTTCAACTTTTTTCTGGTTCAGTAATAATCTGTTAAGAATGAATGGTGCGAATCCGTCCGTTTCCGGATTGGGTTTAATAATTTTTGAAATATCTTCAACCGAATGAATAGTCTTATGGGCATGGGGGAACTCGTTAGGTGGAAAAGTACACCTGGCACCGAATACGGAAGGTTCGCTGCACATCCCGTACTCCGACCAGAATCCGGGCAGGAATAATACATCCGGAAAAACCTCTGAAACATGCTTATTGGCATTGAACCACAAATCATCATTTGTAAAGTAATCCAGTATTTTTATACCATACCAATTTGGCAGCCATGGGCTATCAATAATAAAACCAACAGGTAGAGGCTTGAGTTCCTTACCATTTAAAATATCAAGAAGGTTCGACCATTGTTTTTCAGTCATGGTACTTGATTTATGATTTAATGTGTGTTATGGATATTTTTCATTACAGGGTTCACTTGTAATACCAAAGATTTGGAAGGCATATATAAATGCCGGATTCGAAAATCGGATTTATTCATAATGATCATGGATACTTCTCCCTTTATATATATTATTAACCGAGGATTCATGATCTATATATTACAGGTTATCTAAAGGGTTGGTACTGAATTTTATGGTTGTACTCTGAATATCGGTAACATCTGATTGCTGGTTAATGATGAGGATGGCTGCCTGTCGCTTCACTTCTCCTTGCGGAAACGTCAAGGTTTATATACAACAGGTACATCACTTCAATGTATAACCCGGACCATTTATTATGCATCTCAAGGTAAGCACCGTTTGATTTGTACATGCTTGTGCAGGTTTAGTTTAAGTGATAGCATTAATTAGAGTTGCACGACAGGTCCATATTCGTTCTTATCCTTTACTGATATTCGCTCATATTATGGTACCATATTCTTCAAATGTAAAAAAATTTTTCTCACCTTGCAACCGATTGCATATAAATATGATGAATTCATAAATTCGTCCATTTCAACAAGGATTAACTGCAAGATGGATGGCTTACCGGTGTTTTTTATGTGAAACTCAGATCTGGATCATTTGAAGACTTTTTTATAAAAGAGAATTTTACTGATATTCTTTAACAGAACCTGTAAAATTCCGGAATGTGTCAACATTGTTAACGACAACTTGAAAGCACGGTATGATGTGACAACACATTGGATAGAGCCGGGACGTGAAAGAATTTTACATCCTGGTGGTAACATCTTGCGGAATGCTTATTCTGATCTTTCCAGAGGTTATAAGCAGGCACTGTTGATCCCGGCGTGGTGCTGCAAAAAATAGTCGTGGAAACAGATGAGGTTACGCCCAGTTATCTAGCCCCCCCCGGAAAGCCTTGCCGGTATGAGTGTGAAAAGCGTTGATGTGTTAATGCGTTGAAGCGGATAAGAGGGTAAGTAGATAAGTGTTAATGTGTTGATGAGTTGATGCGTTGAAGCGGATAAGAGGGTAAGTGGATAAGCGTTAATGTGTTGATGTGTTAATGCGTTGAAGCGGATAAGAGGGTAAGTGGATAAGTGTTAATGTGTTGATGAGTTGATGCGTTGAAGCGGATAAGAGGGTAAGTGGATAAGCGTTAATGTGTTGATGTGTTGATGCGTTCATGTGTTGATGCGTTAATGCGTTAATGGGTTGAGACGCATAAATGGATAACCGAAGATATAGTTACATTAAAGGCCACGACTTCAGAGGCTGTGTGAAAAGTCCAAACAATGAATAGCCAGGGGCACCTTTCTGCCAACAAGCAAAAATCCCATGTGGACATTAAACTACGATCAAAAATCCAATCCCCCCTGATGTTAATTTCTATTCCAGAACATTCTCCAGGAATCTGTCATTCAATATTGCTTCTATTAAGATTTTTTAACATTCCGTTAAGAATCTTTAACATGAAAGTTGGACAAAATGGGACATTCTGATTTTAACTTTGTATCCTGAATAGATAACACCTGATAATGAGTTTTTCAGTTAAGAATATTGCTTCAGTAGTTGTTATTACATCTGTTTTAACATTGTATTTGTCTGAAAACAAAAATACAAGTTGCAATTCTGCGCAATTAATCCCGGAAAACTTCAAAATCTATAACGATCCATCTCAAAATGATGATAGAATTTCTGATATCCGGGGAAGTTTGGTTATTCAGGATTCAGATGAAAGAGAATTTTATAGTACGGGTAATATACTATATCATAACCACCCAATTTCCATCTCTGATCACAAGAAATCATTATTGTTTTTTATTGACCTGCCACCTCCAAATGTCATTTAATCTTTACAATGCTTCTTCGGCCCAATCGGGTTGAGAAGCTTGACATCAATTCCGAACATCCGGGATTTTATTAATTATTATTTCTAATACTAAGACTATGTATCTGGAGAATCTGAACCACAAAATAATATCCGGCATGAAATTCTGTTATGTAATTAAAGGCCGTAATCACCTGAAAATAAATGAATTAAATTATATCAGGAATAGACAAAAGAAGACTCTGGTCATTCTTGCTGAGAGTGAACAGGTGCAGGATAATAAGGAAGTGTATGTGTTCTTAAATGGGAATATTCTGATCATTGAAGCTCCCATGAATGTACCTCTGGACAGGCCCATCAGGACCCAATTGCTGGAGAGGGAGGTCATTGAAAAATTCGAACTGGATTCATCTGAGATTGGATTTACAGAAATCAGGCTTAATAAGAATTTCAGATACGATCTGGTTTCATTCAGAATGATCAAACCAGGATTAATAAAGATTATTCTCGATTATAATACAATTAATAATTAAATATTCAAAAGTAATGCGATTGGTAATTAAGTCACAAATTTTGATATCTGAACATTTGCAGAGCAACATAAAGTGTCAGTGATGATTCAAATAACAATTACAATATTGGGACTTTGTTATTACCCGTGTTCAAAAGTTAAAAACAAATCTTAAATAAACAGGAGGAATTAAAAATGAAACGATTTCTTAAGCTTATAGCCGCTTCAATTATTGGAAGCACGCTTACGATCGCGGTTTTTATGTTAACCGGGATCGACAAAAATGACATGAATATAATAACCGGGCAAAGTAACCTGCCTGTTCATAGGACTGTTTATACGGTCAATGAAAGTGGAGAGGTTGTTCCCCTTGATTTCACCGGTGTGTCAAAAGAAGTTATGAATTCTGTTGTACACATTAAATCAACCAGAAAAATAGAAGGTGACGATCAGGCCTATTTTTATAATCCCTTTGGAGATATGTGGGGGGATGATTTATTTAAATTTTTCTTTGGGGAACCGCCACAGCAGAGACAGGAAAGGATCAGGCCGGAACCCTTCATTCAGCAGGGTACCGGATCCGGGGTGATTATCAGCAGCAATGGCTATATTGTTACCAATAACCATGTTGTAGAAGATGCTGATGATATTGAGGTCACCCTTTATGATAATGAAGTCTACAAGGCCAAAATCGTTGGTACTGATCCATCAACAGATATTGCATTGATTCAGATCAAGAATGATGGATTGCATCCTCTGACATTGGGTAATTCAGACAATGTTGAGATAGGTGAATGGGTGCTGGCAATCGGAAATCCTTTTAACCTGAACTCAACTGTTACGGCAGGGATTATCAGTGCAAAAGGACGGAATATTAACATCATCAATGATAAAACTGCCATTGAGGCTTTCATTCAGACCGATGCAGCGATAAATCCCGGAAACAGTGGTGGTGCACTGGTAAATCTGAATGGCGAACTGATTGGTATTAATACAGCAATAGCCAGTCAGACCGGTGCTTATATGGGATATGGATTTGCCATTCCTGCAAATATTGTCAGCAAAGTCGTTGAGGATATTATGAGATATGGTATGGTCCAGCGGGCTTTCCTCGGAGTAATGATTCACGATATAAATGGTGATCTGGTTAAACAGCAAAACCTGAAAGTCACAGAAGGCGCATATGTCGACAGTCTTACTGAAAACGGGGCAGCCCTGGAGGCAGGAATTAAAAGGGGTGATGTTATCGTAAAAGTTGATGAAAAAACTATTGTTAAATCAGCTGATCTGCTGGAACAGATCGGCAGGCACAGGCCTGGTGATGAAGTGCTTGTAACAGTTAACCGGGCTGGCAGGGAATTCTCCTATAAAGTTGTCCTTGCAAATCAGAAAGGTGTGAAAAAGATAATTGCTAAAGATAAACAGGATATCCTGGATATTCTGGGTGCTTCCTTTGAAACCCTGGATGAGGCCAGAGCAAAAGATCTGGGTATTGATGGGGGTGTGGTTGTTAAAGACTTGCAAAGCGGCGTCCTCTCAAGTCAGACCGATATGCGGCAAGGATTTATTATCACTGGTGTTAATAAGGTGAAAATCAATTCTGTTGATGATTTGAGGAAGGAATTGAAAGATGCAAAGGGAGGAGTGTTGTTAGAAGGGTTTTATGAGAATTATCCCGGTCAGGTGTTTTATGCCTTCGGTATAGAATAAGCGTTAATGCGTTGATGCGTTAATGTGTTAAAGCGGATAAGTGAATAAGCGGAAAACGGATAATTGGATAGGCTTTAATGTGTTGATGTGTTAAAGCGGATAAGTGAATAAGCGGAAAGCGGATAATTGGATAGGCTTTAATGTGTTGATGTGTTAAAGCGTTGAAGCGTTCAGGCGTTGGTATATTAAAGCGGGTAAACATAAAAGTGTTGAAGAGTTTTTGTGGTAATGTGGAGAAGTGGATTAATGTCCGGGGAAATGATGGGGAATGATTGAGTGAATAGTCATCTTGATATTCTCGAATTCAAAGGCTGTGTAGAAACCTTCAGGGCTTCTCGCAGTCCCGATAGCTACCAGGATCGCAGATTAGTCTTAGGCTGACAAGATCCGCTTCAAGTGGACTTGTCGTTAAAAAATCAGAACATAAAGTTCTGCGAGACTTTCATTTACCAGCCTGCTGAATTCTAACTGATTTTATCAAAGAATTCGGCAGGCCGGTTTACTTCAACACAGCAATCTTAGAAGTTACACTTTGTTCAGAAAAATCCTCCTTTCCCTATTACCTCCAGTTATGAAACCTCCAGTTGACAATGCGTAGGATTATAAGACATATCTCCACAAAAATCACTCCCACCAACATATCATAAAAACGCCACATCATAAAAGCGCCACATCATAAAAGCGCCACATCATAAAAGCGCCACATCATAAAAGCGCCACATCATAAAAGCGCCACATCATAAAAGCCCCACATCATAAAGCCAACAGATCATAAAGCCAACAGATCATAAAGCCAACAGATCATAAAGCCAACAGATCATAAAGCCAACAGATCATAAAGCCAACAGATCATAAA
>LJUQ01000250.1 GCA_001304505.1 Bacteroides sp. SM23_62_1 | reverse complement strand
GCATGGATAGGCGGTGGAATAAATTCATGCCCTAATGTATGCATGGCCAGTAATGGGGTCATCCTTGCCACATCTCCGTGGTCATAAAGAAAGGGAGCACGGGTCATAGTGGGACATGATGCTGGTTCGACCGGGATAATCTCAATATTTGCCCCGTTAATTTTATCATAGACATATGGAAATGCCAGGCCTGCAAAATTACTTCCGCCACCAGCACAGCCAATTACAATATCCACTTTTTTCTCCTGCATCATCTCCATCTGTTTTTTGGATTCAAGCCCTACTATCGTTTGATGTAAAAGAACATGGTTCAATACACTTCCAAGTGAGTATCTTGTATTCCCTGTGGAATCAGTTACTGCGGCTTCGATTGCTTCACTAATGGCAATGCCAAGGGAACCAGGTGTATCCGGATATTTCGCCAGGATATCCCGGCCTGCTTTGGTCTCTGTGCTGGGACTGGGTACACAGGTGGCTCCCCAGGTCTGCATCATCAGTTTCCTGTAAGGCTTCTGATCATAGCTGACCCGAACCATATAAACTTTACATTCAAGTCCTAACAGTGAACAGGCGAATGCCAGTGCACTGCCCCACTGTCCGGCACCTGTCTCAGTAACCATACGCTTAATCCCAAACTCTTTATTATAATAAGCCTGGGCAACAGCAGTATTCGGTTTATGACTGCCTGCAGGTGAAAGACTTTCATTTTTATAATAAATTCTTGCGGGCGTCCCGAGTGCTTTCTCAAGATGAACAGCCCTGTGTAAAGGTGTTGGCCTCCACCTGTATAATAATTCAAGTACACCCTCAGGAATGTTGATCCATCGCTCGCTGCTCACTTCCTGCTCAATCAGGTTCATCGGGAAAACAGGAGCCAGCATGTCCGGTGAGACAGGATTTCCGTCAGGCCCCAGGGGTGGCTGTAAAGGAGTTGGCAGATCAACTGCCAGGTTATACCATTGTTTTGGTAATTCCTTCTCTGAAAGGAAAACTTTAAAGTTTTTACTCATGATAAAAATATTTAGTGGTTAGTAAAAAATGCACAAAAAAAGGGCATGTTGTAATCAACACGCCCTTTGTATTTTATATATGATCAGACTATACCTTCATATTGATTACAACTTTCCCGGGGCGCAGAGCCAGCACCAGCACCAGAACCAGAAAGTTATATGGGTATAGCTGATCATCATTCATACCAATCTGCTGCTAAAATAGTAAAATTAATTTCAAATCCAAATTTAACTTACTTAAAATTCAATATATCGTAAGGAACTTATGCAATTTTGAGAAAGATTGTGTGGTAAAAAAAGAAAACAAGCCTGAACAAGATTAAATAATTCTTATTTCTCTGTGATCTCCGGGCAATCCTCCAAGAACTCCTTGGTCAAAAATGACCTGTTACAACCTCCGGAAAGGGCCCGGTTTTTTTCTCTTGGCTTTTGGAAATATTGGAAGGTTCATAAAAGGATCCACCTTATAGAAAAGATACCGGAAAAATAATCCTGTTTCTTTTATGGCATATTTTATCCAGTAGAACAAGCTGTTATCACGGAATTCCGGTTGGAGGATCCTGTTCAAGACATGCCTTTTCAATTTTATCCATTTCCTGGAAGAAGGAAATGATGATACGGCATCAACGATTGATCCGAGGTCAATACAATGAACATCCTTATTTAAATCCCACAATCTTTTTGCTATTACCCTTGTTGCCATTCCTGCAGCAGGAAGTACCAGTTCAACATTATCGACATTCTTTAGAATCTCGGGCCACCAGAGATCAATGTATGTATAGGCGTTTTTCCTGGGAGTCTCCACATAATAATCAATTTCACCGAATAGTTTCTGTATTTCAATTTCCGGTACAGATCCAATGAACATTTTCTTTTTTGACCTGATATAATGGTGAAGAAATCTGTTCATTTCAACCAGTTTAAAAACAGAATAATAATTTGGAAACCAGCCACTTTCAAATATAGCAGGTGAAGAGAGATTCAGTATTTCAATAACAAAATCCCTCATTTCATCATTGTAATAGTATCGCTCAAAAAGCCCTTTCGTCATACCTTTCTCATGTGGATAATTGATCTGCAGACCACGGAGAAACTGTGGATGATCAATGGATAAGGATTGCCGGATTTCTCCTGCAAGTTGTTCACTGTATTCATGATTGGCCTGGCTCCTTCCCATCAGGATGAATATATCACCATCGCCAAAACGGGAATAATAGACCTTATTATATTTATCAAGCAAATCACATAACGTGTGATAAGTTTCTATAGTTGATTTGCTGATTAAAATATTCTGACGATTGATATCATGGGTGTACTCTTCCATAGTTTAAGTAACAACTCATAAATAACAAATTTAGCGATTTAATGGATGAAATGTGTCCGGTTGGAACCGGACTTTTCTGCATCACCCAACGTTGAGAGAGCTACCAGTTGAAAACCAGCAGAACTTAGCACTTAGAACTCAGAATTCACAACTCTTCCTCATCGTTAGCATTGGCCTGTGAAATAATTTTGCTTGCGAAACTGCGACAAACACAATTATTGAGGCCAGATAGATTTGGACGTGGTTGACATCCCTGGCCTGACTTTAATATATGATTAATTTCACTTAACTTTATATAATCAATTCAAAATATCAACGGGACTCGTTATCTGACAACCTAGAGAAATTCGCATCGTATCAATGGGATATGAAGCTTAGCATTATAAATTAACTATTCTCATGACAATCTGGTCTGCAGAAATAACAGAACTGAAAGGGCTTTTTGAGTCTTTAAAAGGCCAGTATCCTGACCTGGAGAAGGAACTGGAAAGGCTGGTTATAGCAGAAGATGAGAACATCGTATTGATCTATGCAAGGAGATGCCTGGAGGTTATTGTTACGGACTTGTGCGTAAATGAGTTGAAAAGGCCACGTAAAACTGAACCACTCAAAGGAATTATTGATAAACTGAACAAGGAACAAAAAGTACCTTCGCATATCGTCACGTCCATGATAAACCTTAACAGTGTATCAACCTTTGCTGCCCATCCCAAGGAATTTAATCCGCGCCAGATCAGAACTGCGCTGATAGACCTTGGAACTGTTATTGACTGGTATTTAAAATTTAAGAACATTGAACCTTTTTCGACTGAGATTGAAAGTAAAGAAAAACATGGAGATATCAACATTGGTGACGACATTTCATTGCCTGCCACCACTGTTCAGTACGAAAAATCAATCGTTGTGCTTCCATTTCAGGATATGAGCCCGGGGAAAGACCAGGATTATTTTTGTGACGGAATAACTGAAGAGATCATCAATGCATTAACCCATATTGAAAGCTTAAAAGTCATTGCACGTACTACCTCTTTTGTTTACAAAGATAAATACGAGGATGTCCGCAGAATTGGCAGTGAAATAGGTGTGGAGACAATACTTGAGGGCAGCCTGAGAAAATCAGGTGATAAACTTCGCATCACAGCACAACTTATCAGGGTATCAGACGGAATCCATTTATGGTCAGAGAGATATGACCGTGAAATGAAAGACATATTCGAAATTCAGGATGAGATATCCCTGGCTATTGTGGAAAAGTTAAAAATACAGCTGTTTGAAGAAGAGAGAAAGAAAGTTTTTAAAAGCAAGACACAAAACCTTGAAGCTTTCAAAACCTATTTAAGGGGACTTTATCATTGGAATAAAAGAACAAGAGAGGGACTGTTAAGAAGCATTGAGTACTTTGAAAAAGCAATTGAGATTGATCCGGATTATGCGCTGGCTTATACAGGGTTAGCCGATACATATATCATTCTGGCCCATTGGGGATACACATTACCAAAAGAAACAAAACCAAAAGCAAAAGAAATCTTATTGAAATCCCTTGAAATTGATGATAAACTTGCAGATACTTATACTTCATTAGCTTTTATATCCGGGTTGTATGAATGGGAATGGCAGAATGCCGATATTAATTACAAAAGAGCACTTGAACTTAATCCAAACCTGCCAAAAACTCACCTGTGGTATGCTTTACAGCTTGTGAGTTTAGGAAAACTTAAAAATGCTTTAGCACACGCTGAGCGTGCACTGGAACTTGATCCGTTGTCCCTGGTTTCCAATAATTTTAATGCAATCACGCTGTACGCATTGCGACGATATGATGAAGCAATTAATCAGTTCCGGAAAACACTTCTGATTGATGACAGCGTACCAGTGGCTTATACCTTTTTGTCTTTTGCTTATCTGTATAGAGGATTGTATGCAGAATCTGCTAAGGAATATCAGACCATGCTATCAAAAGATCCTTTAACAGAACACTTTGTGCCGGTTATCGGGGATATTTATTCAAAATCAGGTATTGAAGGATTCCTGCAATGGCTGATTGATGAAGGATTGGATCACCATAAGCAAATCTACTGGCAACCTTATCACCGGGCAATTTGCCATGCATGGCTCGGTGAAAAGGATAAAGCATTTGAATGGCTGGAAAAAGTTCTGGAGATTCGTTCTGACACGATTTTTCTGCTACTGTCAGATCAGGGATTGGATAATCTGCGCAGTGATCCAAGATTTCCGGATTTATTAAAAAGAGTGGGATTAAAATAATAGTATTCATCGGGTGACCTCGAGTCTTCACTCACCGGGTGACTGGCAGTTACCCGGTGAGTGAAGAAGAATATTATTACAACTGAACCGGCTGCCATTGCCAGGCTTTCCCCTTCTTAACAATATGACCGAGACTGGGGAATGGGTGAAAATGCTGAGCAAGCACCCATGTTTTCTTTTCGGCTAAAAGATCACAGAGCCGGCGTTTGCTGACATCTGCCATATCAGGTACGATATCAACGATTGGGCGCAGATCAGGCCGCTCTATCAAAAACGGAAAAAGGATGGCGTCGCCGACATTAAATAATTCCTCTCCTTCCGAAGAGAACGACACTACCATATGTCCCGGTGTATGCCCCGGAGTAAAGTGGACATGGATACCCTGTAATATTTCAGATTCTTCTGTGATCAGTTCTATACGGTCCTTAACAGGCCCGAGTTGTCCCCGGGCTATTTTCATGAAAACTTCAGTGGGAAGAAGTTGGGAAAGATGTTCGGTGATTTTCCCGGATGCTTCATCAGAGAACCAGAAATCCCATTCATTCTTCCACATAAAATAGCGGGCATTGGAGTAGTTAGGATTGCCTTCATCATCCAGTGTTCCGCCAATATGATCTGGATGTGCATGGGTGATAAATATCGTATCAATATCTTCCGGCCGAATACCGGCTGCTTTCAGACTACTGACCAGTTTTCCTGTATTGGGCCCCAGCTTACCCGCTCCCATATCAACAAGAATTTTATGGTCACCCGTATCGACAAAAAGAAATGTATAAGGGGATATCAACTTATCCGTTCGTAAATTATGATCTCTCAGAATTTGTTCAACCCGCTCCCCGGGCATATCCGTCAGGAGGTGCATAGGATCATAATCATAACTGCCATCACTAACAGAAAGACAGTCAAATCGACCTATTTTAAACCGGTAGAAAGCGCTATTATGTGGATGACCAGACATGTTTGTCAGAATTTAATTCTTTCCAGTTCCGGTTCTTTTAAAATGTCAGCCATTGTCCAGAAATATACTTCCCCCCTGTTAATACGAAAAACTTCAGTAATATCATCCAGTGGTCTTCCAACCAAATCTGCAAGAAATGCCCGATCCTGCAGAATTTTATTCTTAAGCTCTTCATCCTCAAGTAAATCAACTACACCAGTAATCCTCATCATCTTTGCATCTTTTAAATCAGCCGCATTGTTGTAAAAACATAACTCCACTTTAGGATTGCTCTGCAATTGTTTAAAGACTTTCTTTGGAGACATGGTAGCGAAATAGAATCCATTCTCGTTGGCAAACCACATCAAAAGTGCTCTTACCCTTGGTTGGTCTCCCTCAGATGTTGCAAGAAAACACACAGGATTTTCACTTGCAAATTTGATACATTCTTGTAAATCCATTTTTTAGTCCTTTCTTTTTAGGTTATATATTTTGGGAGGTGATCAGAAAATATAAATGAGTGTATGATTCATTATTAGTTTGGCCGGTTTTTTTATCTCTGACTAATATTAATACAAGTTATAATAAATCATTCGTATCCACAAAAGAATATTAATCTTTTGATCATTCAGTTTTACCGGCTTATTATATTCCACTATGAATATAATATCCGGTCTGAAAGCTGAGCACTATCATGATTCCCTGTCGTCTCATATCACCATTAAAAGCGTTCCTTTCACTTCGGCTGACAAGCGGGCTCTTATGAATCATTCGACACTCATTATATCCCTGCGGGCGGGCATGCCGCCTGGTTTTTTACGCAAGACTGCAGGAAATCTCTCTACATTATTCCTGATACTCCCTAAAATTAAAGTCCTGGCAGCTAATCTTCCACTTATCGTCAATTTTATTAAATAACATGATAGCAGTCGGTTTAAATTTTAAAGTATCGCCCCCAGCTTTGGGACTCAAAGTAACTTTTCCTCCATTCACAACATAACCCTTGCGACACTATTACCAATGCGACCCTTGCAACAAATGCTATATTCAAAATCAGTTTAACCACCGGACTTTGTTTTTTATTACAATATCTTTAACTTTCATATCAAAATAACGCCTCATGAAAACAATAAAATCATTTCTGATCCTTTCCTGTCTGCTATTCGCTGGCTGCAGCCCCA
>LJUQ01000249.1 GCA_001304505.1 Bacteroides sp. SM23_62_1 | reverse complement strand
CCATCCCTCAGTCCCTCCCTCTCTTTCCTTGCCTTAGCCTAAAACAAAACAGGATGCTTCTATGGAAGCATCCTGTTTTGTTTTCCGCAGTCCGTAGGGGAATCGATTGACAAAGTTAAACAGCTGATGTACAATTAGATATATTTGCTGTTTTGAGGTTGGTGAAACAAAGGTGAAACGGGAAAAAGGGAATTGGGGTGCGATTACAAATATTGAAATTTTTCAGGATTTAAATTTATTTTTTTACTGGAACAAGGATAAAAAATAATGGCGAAATTATATGTCTCTAAATAATATTCCTCAAAATGATTGATATAATATCTCTTTGATTAATATAGGGATTTACCTCCTTGTAGTTGGTTGTTAAATAACCGGACGGTTATTTATGAAATCACAACTTAATCTTTACCTAAAAAAGTTCGCATTTAGCCGAAGACGCAAATCATTTTGATTTGTTTTCAGGGATAGTAAAAATGAAAGAAGATCCGGAGCCCTCTTCTGATTCTACCCGGATACTACCACCGTTTTTTTCGACAAATTCCTTGCATAAGATCAGACCCAGTCCAGTCCCAGTCTCGCCCTCTGTCCCTGTTGATTTGAATTTTACATCGATGTGGAATAGTTTTTGTAAATTCTCCGGAGAAATACCAACACCTTTATCTTTCACATGCACTTCAATAAATCCATCCAGCTCATTTGCTGAGACTTCGACAGAGCCTCCTTTATCAGTAAATTTAACCGCGTTATTGATTAAATTTCTCATCACTGTATTTATCATTTCCCTGTCTCCATAGGCCTGGATATCATCTTTCAGGCCTGATTGAATAGATACACCCTTATTCTCAGCAGGAACTCTGTGTAAATTTATATTCTCCTGGATAAGATTGGTCAGGCTGAATTTAGTTGGATTATATTCGATACGGCCTCTCTGTGACTTTGACCATGTTAAAAGATTCTCCAGCAGATTGTAAATGAATTCAGTTGATTTATTAATATTCTTCAGCATAATCACTTTTTCTGCTTCATCCAGGCTTTCATAATTCTCTGAAATCAGTTCGCTCATAGAATAGAGGTTAGAGAATGGATTTTTCAGGTCATGTGCAAGAATTGAGAAGAATTTGTCTTTTGTAGCGTTGAGATCCTTCAATTCTTCCCTTTGCTCTTCCACCTTTTCTTTCTGCAATGCTATTTCGGCGGTGCGTTCACTGACTTTTTTTTCAAGTTTTCTCTTCTCTTGTATAAGTTTCCTTTCTCTCCTTTTTATTATCAGAACAATTAAAATAATACCTAGTATCAGGTATGAACCATACGCATAATTGCTTCTCCACCATGGTGGAAGAATTCTGATTTTAATACTGGCCGTGCTATCACTCCATACACCATCATTGTTTGTTCCCTTTACATTGAATGTGTAATACTTGGGTGGCAGATTTGTAAAATGAACAAATCGCCTGGCACCAATATATTCCCACTGGTCTGAAATACCTTCCATCTGGTAAGTATACCTGTTTTTAGATGGATTTGTAAAATCGAGAGCTGAAAACTCGATAGTAAAAGAGTATTCCTTATGGGAAAGCTCGATCTCATCAGTATACACATTTAAACTTTTCCTGATTCCTTCAGACTCCTTTACGAATGAAGTAATCCGGATGGGAGGTAAATAATTGTTATTCCGTATCGAATCAGGATAGAACGATACCATTCCATCCATTCCACCGAAAAATAGTTCCCCATCTTCGCTTTTAAAAACGGCATTCAGGTTGAATTCCTTTCCCTGTAATTCATCTATAACCACAAAGTTATTTGAAGTTTCCTTCCCCGGATGAATCATGGCAAGCCCACTTCCGGTAGCAAACCACAGATTATTTTTATTGTCTTCAATAATGTCATAGATGATGTTACTGGGCAGTCCATCATTGATAGAATAATATGTAAATGCGGAATCAGGCTTATGGAAAATATTCACTCCTGAACTGGTTCCTATCCAGATATTCCCAAGATAATCCTCACAAAGAGAAATGGTAAAATTATCAATCAGGGTGTTGGCGGAAGCAGGATTATGGACATAATGATAAATTTTTTTCTCTTCCGGAATAAATCTGTCAAGGCCATCTGAAGTTGCGATCCACACATTCCTATCTCTGTCTTCAAGTAAGGAATATACCAGGTTACTGCTTATTTGTAAAGGCCCTTCACCGGCTGCTTTCAGACTGGATACTTGTTTTGTGCTTTTATCCAGGATATTAATTCCATTTCCAGTACCTATCCAGATTTTGCCATCCCTGGCCTCAATGATGCAATATACCCTGTTGTTATCAAATATATCGAATTCCCCGGTTCCGAAATAGTCCTGAACAGCAATAAATTGGTTGGTTTTTTCATTAAAAATACATACTCCATCCCTGGTTCCCAGCCAGATCAGTGATTCACTATCCTCAAATATTGCATGAACGTGATTTTCTGGAATATTCATTTGCCATGGAAAATCTGAGGAATAATGAACAACCACATTTGTACTCCGATCTAGAATGTTCAGACCAGAACCCCAATTTCCGATCCAGAGATTTCCAGATTTGTCCTTGTATACAGACGCGATTACATTATCCAGTAAATCGATCGAATTCGGATCATCTGATTTCTTATAAGTCCTGAAGTTTTTCTTTTTCAAATCCGTCTTATCCAGGCCGGCAATAGTCCCGATCCAAAGATTAAAAGAATTATCCTCAAACAGTGAATAAACAATATCATGGCTTATTGCATTCCTGATTCCTGCTCCACTTCTGAATTGATATAACTCATCTGTTCCTTCCTTTTTAATAATCAATTTATTTAAACCACTACCTTCTGTACCGATCCATATTGCTCCCGTGTGGTCCTGTATAATAGAATGAATGATATCATGACTCAGGTTAGCTGATTCATTATCCATTGGAGAATACCTTTTTATTTGATTTTTTTTCTTGTTATAAAAGTTCATTCCATTTTCTGTTCCGATCACAATATTCCCCTGTTTATCTTCATATAAGGCTGTAATATGATCGTGGCTAATGGAATTTTGGTCTGAATTGTCATGGACGATATATGAAAATCTTTTCTCCTGTACATCAAAACTTGAAAGTCCCTGATAAGATCCCACCCAGATCAAACTATCTCTGTCCTTAATGATGGGAGATTTGATATCATATACGGCACCATCATAATCAAAATCGGTAATAAATGTTTCAAATTCTTCCGTCCTGTAGTTTAATATGGTTACAATAGGGGGTGTATTAATATAAATGGATGTTTCATCAGCAGCAAGTCCGTATACGAAATTATCTTCGATAATAGAATTCGTATCTTTATAATTAACCAGGTAAAACTGGCCGGTTTTTTTATCATACTTATTTAATCCTCCTTTTGTTCCCAACCAGATATTTCCTTCAGGATCCTCTGCAATATCAAAGATCCAGTTATTCGAAATCGAATTATCATCGGAAGGGTCATAAAAATACTTTTCGAAAACATACCCGTCAAATTTGTTTAATCCATTTTGGGTCCCGATCCAAATATATCCTTCGGCATCCTGGTGAATACATTTTATCTCGCTCTGTGAAATCCCGTCTTCTACTAAAAAATTATCAAAACTGAGTGTTTGTCCTGAGATAAAATTAATCCCACAGAAAAGATAAAAATACAATATGAGGGATTGTATAATAAGACTTTTAATTCTATACATGGAAAGATTAATTTTCATCAAGGGAGCATATTTATAACTCATTAAAAAATAAATATTTCGCCTATAAAATCTTAATATTAGAATTGTTTTTGTATCACAAATATCAAGAATTCTACAAATTAAACAAATCGGGTTATATTATAATCCGTTCACTGGATTGATCATATTTGTCATTCACGTTGTCCAATTATACTGATTAAGGCATGACTGCAAATTCCGATGTAATTGAGCACCCTTTTACATTTGTCCCAATAATTTGTATTTTTTAGGTTTTAAGTAAATAATCGTCCAATTTTTTATTTCGTCAAACAGGGGAGGTTCTGTTTTCTAATTATTTGAGGGAGGATTATTTAGATTAGATAAGGCCATCTTTAAGTTAATTATAACTTATTATTAAAACGGGGAAGTACAAATTCATTCAACGAGGAAAGTTTTTCTGAGCTAAGGTATTTAATCTATAATGATAAAATGTTTATCTAAAATGTTTCTAAATTGTTGTTCTGTTACACAATGAGCTTTTAAGACTAACAGGAATGATCATCATACCAAATTCATTACTTATTAGATTTTCCCTTATCACTTTTACTTTTTCCTTTAGCACCTTGATTTTTAGTTTGTTCTTTTAATCCGTGAAATTCAGGTGATCCCGGTTTAATTCCCAATTCTTTGGCAATGAATCCCCAACCCTTATCTTTATGAACTTCATATATTTCGATCACATCATCAATGGACCTGCCACTTAATTTTGAAATTTCAAGCGTAAGATAAATTTCAGCAGGTTCCATTTTTACAGAGACGCTTAAATAATCAATCTTTTTATCTGAAATATTATAGGTTAATGCCAGATCCGTTTTAAATGCTCCAAAATCTAATTTGGCATCAGCATTAATCTTGACTAAATCTGCATCCAATTCCGAATTTCCAGTATTAAAAGGGACTTGTGCATAATTAAGGATGCTTAAAAACAATGCGATGAGCAGGATAGTTATTCTTTTCATAAAATTCATTTTCAATTGTTATTAAAATTTAATTTCAGAACAATAAATAGCAAAACAACTGCCTGAACATTTATCCAGGTGCTTTCCTCATGCATCATTCGGGCAGTATTTGGTTCAAATAGAATGTGATTATTGAAATCTTTACGAGAGATTTCTAATTAAAAATGAGAGTATCCAGGACAGTTATTTCACCGGAAACAACCTTAACATCAGTGAGTGTAGTATCCTTATAAGGATCTTCAGGTTCAAACATTACATTATAATAGCCACTTCTCAGACCTCTCAGCATAAATGCACCTGTTAAAGTGTCACTATAAGTTGAGATTGTATCAGAATTGGAAACAGAATAAATCAAAGGTTCTGCTTCAACAGGCCTAATAATCCCCTTGATAATCCCTGTCAGCGCTTCACTAAAAACGCGGATCACAGGCTTTAAAATATACTTGTCATTACCTGTCTTAACAATTGAATGTTTAACGTCAAAGTCAATAACATAAGAATAGGCTGTATTTGGCATTAATTCCTGATGTATATTAAGCTTAAGTCCCGATTTTTGTGCACTGGGCGTTTTAAGATCGTATTTTACCCCTTCAGTGATGAAACTATTGTTGTCACCAAGGATCAACCTGATCTGACTCAAAGTCCCGACCGGTACCGTATCGGATGTGAGAACGGTATCTATTCCATTGACAAATTCGAGTATATTATAGATACCCGTATCAACAGGAAGATCTATTATTGAGTCGTTCAGGATAATTTTAATTCCAACAATCTCTATGTTAACCTGTTCATAATATCCTATCGCATCTATCAATTTAATCTGAAGATCTGCCGTCTCTGGTAAATCATCTTCCTTAGGAGATCTTGAAAAAAAACTTTCTTCCAGTTTGTTAAATATATATTCTTCCGAGCAACTATATAAAGCTGTTAAAAGAATAAATAGGGTAAAAATTACTTTTATTTTCATGATTTCAGCTTTTATTAATGATTAATAATGTTTATCCAGTTTTGAAATATTGAAAGCAAAATTTTCCGCATAAAACACAAGAAAGTTACAATAAATCGGATATAAGTTAGAAATAAAATCAGTTTTTTATGATAAAAAATCAGTTTAGGATTTAGAAATAATAACCAGATCTTTTACCTAAACAATCTTCCCAAAAAAAATTTAAAAAGTCAACACCCTCTGGAAAATGCAACAAACAATCGGAGGATTATTTCTCATACCGAACCTTAATTTTTCTACCTGTTTTGTCCAAATTCATGTAAAAACGCACAGTGATTTTTGCGACAACTGTTCCTTTTGCGCTGACGACAATGGCGGTGGAGTTAATAATCGCAGTTTTAGTGTTGACAAAGATATTCCAGCCTCAAGAAGTCTTGGATTGGTTGACAGGAAAGTGATACTGCCCCAAAAAGCCGGACAGTGAGTTAAGCAATAAACCTTAACTTATCATCTTATGAAACCAAGAAGAAAATATGATCAGAAGTTCAAGCAAATGGCAGTTGAACCCAGTAAACACCGAGAGAGCATTGTATAATTAGCTGCAGAATTGGATATTAAGCCTAAGTTTTGTTTGATACAGCATACAATAACAATGGCTGTAACTATAATATGATCCTAATCGTCATATAGTTGAAACTTTACTCATATAAAAACAACAATAGACTAAATGGAGATGAAAAGAATTAAGAATTTAATTCCAATTACCTTTATATTAATTCTTTGCCCTTTATGCTCTGATAAAGGGCAAATCAAGATTAATATTAAGAATGATAGGGATCTCTACGGAACACCTTTCAGCATCCATATAACAGGATTATCACCCGGAGAAAAGGTGACCCTGTCCGCTTTTTCCGAAGATGCCTCAGGAAGTGAATGGACAACATCATCAGATCTGACGGCAACAAGCAGCGGAAAAATAACACTGACCTTTGATGATCCCCCGGAAAACAATCCGCAGAGGACAGATCTATATGGATATCTTTCCTCCATGCGTCCTGCAGACAACAGCAACAAGAACTATCATTAT
>LJUQ01000248.1 GCA_001304505.1 Bacteroides sp. SM23_62_1 | reverse complement strand
GACAACCAAGAACCATTTTCCCACACCCTTTCCCAAACACACCGAGAACTGAGAACCGGGAACCTGGAACCAATTTTGGCTTGACTTTTGTAACTTTATGTTTGTCTTTTGGTTGTTATCTAGAAATATATTAACAACTATCAGGATAAACCATTAACTAAAAGACATTTATCTAGTTGAGATTAAAGAAGACATATAACCGGGACCTGCCGGATGAATCACTCCTGAAGCATTATCAAAGAACGGGTGACCTGGAAGTGCTGGGGCGACTTTATACCCGTTATATGCACCTGGTATATGGTGTATGCCTTCGTTACCTGAAAGACCGCGAGAATGCTAAAGATGCTGTCATGCAAATCTTTGAGAAACTGGTTGAGGATGCACATCAGCATGAAATCAGGCAATTTAAGAGCTGGTTATATGTACTTACTAAAAATTTTTGCCTGATGCAGATACGGTCACAAAAATCGCAGGATCGTCGTATCAACAACTGGAAAATTGACCATGTGAAATTTGTGGAATCGGACATTGAATTGCATCCTATAGACAGAGATGAAACGGACCGTGATAAAGCTTTAAGAGATTGTATTGAAAAGCTTAACCCGGAGCAAAGAAGGTGCATCCAGTTATTCTACTTTGAAAATAAATGTTATCAGGATATTGCTGTTTCACTGAAAATGGAAGAAAAAAAAGTTAAAAGTCATTTGCAAAATGCCAAAAGAAATCTGAAAATTTGTCTTGAAAATCAAAATGGGACGAAGCAAAAAATATAGGCAAAGAGATGGTGAGGAATTTCTGAGATATTCCGGGAACGAAATGACCGGAGAGGAAAGGAATATCTTTGAAAAAGAACTTCAGAAAGATAGTTTTGAAGCGGAGGCAATGGAAGGATTATCATCCATCTCTCCTGAAGAAGCCAGGAGTGATCTTAGAGATCTGCAACAAAGGTTGTCCGGAAGGACACATCATAAAAACCGTTTTATATTTTATAGAGTGGCTGCTGCGGCTGCTGTCATTATTGTTTTCGGATCCCTTATTGTGATGGTTGCCAGGTTAGGACTCTTTCCCGGGCAGGTAGCTGTTACCGAGACCACGAAACAGGAAAAGACAGAAGCGATACCAGGGGAAGAAATGATGATTCAGACTGATCAGGAGAAAGTCACGCCTGAAGATGAAATTCCCCGTAGTGACCTTTCAACTGGAAGAAAAACTGTGGAAGAACGGGTAACAGAAAGCAAGGGGCAGGTGTCTATCTCCGAAGTACCGGAAGAAGATATTTTAAAGGAAGTGGAAGTATTTCCCGATGAACTGGAAATATCAGCTATTACTGAGCAAATAGAACCCGGACTAACAGATAAATTCCAGGGAGGTATGGTAAAGGATGAAAAAACTGAACCTGTTGTAGTGGAAGAAATATCCGAATTTGCTTACGTGGAAGAAGCGGTACCGCCACTATCAGCAAAAAAAGCAAGATCTGCCGGAGATAGAAAGATATTATCCGGGAAAGTCAGACCTATTCTCGTTCGGGGTGTTGTTGTTTCATCAGAAGATGATCTCCCCATTCCCGGTGCAATTGTAACCGTTAAAGGAACCTCAACCGGTACTATAACCGATTATGATGGTAATTTTGAAATTGTGCTTCAGGAAGATACGAACAACACACTCATTGCTGGCTTTATCGGTATGGAAAGCAAGGAAATTCAAATGTCAGACCAGCAAGATATCCGGATCACCCTTGACCCTTCTGAATCTACTCTTGATGAAGTGGTTGTTATCGGATACGGTATACAGAAAGAAAAAAATGTGACAGGAGCTGTGACAATCATCCAGCCCACTGATAATACCGGTTATCAACCAGCTTCCCCTGTAACGGGGTATCAAAAGTTCAGAGAATACATAGTATCCAACCTTCAGTTTCCACCCGGGGACACAATCCACTTAAGGACAACTGTTGTATTAAGTTTTACTGTCAGAGAGGGTGGACGTCCTGCAGATATCTTCGTCGTAAAAAGCCCTGGAAAGGCTTTTTCAGATGAAGCAATACGTCTTCTCAATAATGGTCCGGACTGGTTCCCACCAAAACGAAATGGAAGTGTAACGAAAGAAGAGACACTCATCAGGATTGTTTTCAAACCAGTCTATTAATAACCCTGACTACTTTTGTTTATGAAATCACAAAGGTACACTAAGGTAATCACGAAGTACTTAAAGGTTTAAAATCAGATTCATTTATATTCTTTTATACGATCCTTTGTGTTCTTTGTGTTATCCTTCGTGTTCCTTCGTGGTTTAAATCTGATTTATTCCCCTGGTTAAGAATTCTTAACAACTCCAATATAGAAATGATGATACTTAATGTTTTTTCATGGTTTTCTCCAAATAATTTCTAATTTACAGGTTTATTATCGAATTAATATAATTCATCAATATGGAAAGAAGAACATTTCTAAGAAACAGCAGTACCATAGGTGCTGCAACTATTTTATCCGGTACTGTTGGATGGGCGATAACCCGGCCGGCCAGGCCGTTTGTTCCTGAAAAACACAATTTCAAACTGAAATATGCACCACATTTCGGAATGTTCAGGTACAATGCAGGAGATGATCTGCTTGACCAGATCCAGTTTATGGCAGATGTTGGATTCAGGGCCATGGAAGATAATGGTATGAAGGACCGTGATGTGAGTATGCAGGAAAAAATTGCATCAAAAATGGCATCCCTTAGCATGGAGATGGGTGTTTTTGTTGCCCATGAGATTTTCTGGACCGAACCAAATCTCACAAGCGGGAATAAGGAACTGCTTGAGAAATTCCTTAAGGAAATTAAAGAATCCGTCGAAGTTGCCAAACGGGTAAATGCTACCTGGATGACTGTCGTTCCGGGTCACGTGGATCTCCGCAAAGAGATTGGTTACCAGACTTCCAACGTGGTTAATGCCCTTAAAAGGGCTGCTGAGATCCTTGAGCCCCATAACCTGGTGATGGTGCTTGAACCCCTGAATTTCAGGGATCATCCTGGTCTTTTCCTGAATAAAATTCCTCAGGCCTTCCAGATCTGCCAGGCTGTAAATAGTTCCTCCTGCAAAATCCTTGATGATCTATACCACCAGCAGGTACATGAAGGCAACCTGATCCCGAATATTGACCTTGCATGGGATGAGATCGCATATTTTCAGATGGGTGATAATCCGGGAAGAAAAGAACCCACAACCGGTGAGATCAATTATAAGAATGTATTCAAGCATATCCACGATAAAGGATACACCGGGATTCTCGGGATGGAGCACGGGAACTCAAAAGAGGGAAAGGAAGGTGAACTGGCAGTTATAAATGCCTACGCTGAAGTAGACAGCTTTTAAAGATATATGGATTCCCACTCTTCGGGAAAATAGGAAATACCTGAAATTTAAAATGAGCTAAAATTTTAATTGACTAAAACTTTAGCTCATTTCAGACATTTGAAATCTCAGGTATTCGTTTCAGTTTTCCTTTGGTGCTGATCCTGGCACCGGTATAACCACCTCCATATCCACATCTCCCATCTCAAGGCTTTCTGGTCCCAGTTTCAGGTCTGAACTCATCATTTCATCCCAGGTAACCTGCAGTCCCGTATAAGCAGAAATCCTTCCCATGATGGCTGTAAGATTCGACATGGCGGTGAATTCTGCTTCATTGACCTGTTGCCCTGTTCTGATTGCTGTAATAAGGTCAATATGTTCCTGAACATACGGATCAACCTTTACCTTATTTGTTGGTTCTCCAGATTCATCCAACGGATATTCATACTGCCATTTTACAGTACCGTCGGGATTCCATATAGTATTGACACAATTTGTATAGCCTTCTGTTCCCCTTATATACTCTGAAACATTATTTGTACAATCATTGATCTGGCGGCACATACTGTGCATATGAACCTCACCGTCATAAACAAAATCGACACTAAAATTATCGTACTGGTCACCTGTAACCCTGCGTTGTCTCGATCCGAAACCCACAGCGCTTACCGGGAATTTCCCCATGAACCAGTTGATCACATCAATATTATGAATATGCTGTTCAACAATATGGTCGCCTGACAACCAACACCAGTTAACCCAGTCACGGATCATAAACTCCATATCACTCCAGTCGGGCTGGCGGTTTCTGTGCCAGAGTTTTGACTGGTTCCAGTAGGCATTAGCTGCAACAATATCGCCTATCACACCATTCATAACCATTTTGTATGTTTCAATATAATCTCTCTGGTGATGCCGTTGTGTTCCGGTTACCACGCACAACCCGGCAGCGTCTGCCTGTTTTGCAGTGCTCATGATGGATCTTGCACCAACTGGATCCACTGCCAGCGGTTTCTCCATGAAAACATGTTTTCTTGCTTCAACAGCAGCCTTAAAATGTTCCGGACGGAAATAGGGAGGAGTAGCAATAATTAAATAATTTATATCTGCTTCAATAACTTTTTTATACCCTTCAAATCCGTCAAAACAATTTTCATCCGGGATATTCACTCCTTTTTTCTCACTGAGCTCTTTCCTGCAATTATCGATCCTGTCCTTGAATATATCTGACAGCGCAACTATCTGAAGGTTGGGCCCTGCATCAAGAAAATTAATAGCCGCACCTGTTCCCCTCCCCCCGCAGCCAATTACTCCGGCTTTGATCGGCTCACCATCCGGTGCCTGGTCAAGCAACGGAAGCAGATTTAATTCTGCAGTAGGTTTTTGTTTGGTGCAGGATGTCAGCAGCTGGTTTAATCCCAGCGCTCCCACCGCACCCAGTGCCGCAGCATTTTCAAGGAACTTCCTGCGGCTGAATCCATTATTATCCTGTTTCATAGTTAAAAGTGTTTAGGGTTAATTTTCAATAAGTTATACTTTGTGTATCCTGGTGTCTTGGTGACTTAGTGGCATTATAAGTTATCAGATAGGACTCAGGTTCTGAAGTTAGTTATTTTTTACGGAGGTGTAGCAAGTCATAAATGAAATTTTAAAATTTATTTAAGTTCTTTTTAAAAAAAGGAGGTATCAATAGTAATTCTTAACTTGCTATTTAAATGATGAAGAATTCCCGAAGTTCAGTTCCAATCTGAGAGGATTCAGCCTAAGGCGGGCAAGTTATTTTTGGATCATTGTGCAGATTTACACAACTGTGCTATATGAAACCTGTAACTCACACCTGGAACTGATTATTTTCATCCTTACCCTGCGCCCCTGGTTCCCTGTTTTCCTACTTGCCTGTGATCTTGTCTCCTTGTGACCCTGTGGCCTTTCACTTACAGCTCATCCATTTTACAAGAGTACCAAATCTAATCCATTCCGGTTGTGTTATTATATTCACACACTACCCTGAATCCCACATGAATACAATCGGAGTACCACCAGATGCTTTTAGGTATTTGCGGATCTGTTTTCAGCCATGCATCGTGCCTGGTTAAACTACGTGAAGCGCATCGCACTGCAGCAGCATCACTCCGAAAAGAACCTCCTCGAATTACATGTTCTTTTCCTGTAACCGGGCCCTTGGGATCAAATAAAACTCCTTCCGGATATTGGGTATAAGCATCCGGTGCATACCAGTCGAGGCAGAATTCCGCTACATTTCCCAGCATATTATTCAGTCCGAAAGGATTTGGTCTGAACTGATCGGGTGGATTAGTCCTGCCCAGACTGTTCAGGTTATAGTTGATATAGGCTGTAATTGTGGTTGTATCCGACGGGTCGTACTTTTTTCTGAACTTTTTTGTTTTGTACTTTTCCGGATCACCATTAAAAAAATATGGGCCTGTCGTTCCACCCCTGGCAGCGTATTCCCATTCCGCTTCCGTAGGCAGCCGGTATATCTTCCCTGTCACTTTCGATAACCACAGGCAATATATCCTTGCCGCATGGTAGGTCATTGTAATGGCAGGCCATTGCCCTTTTCCCCATCCCTGATCCGGAGCACCCCATGGAGGTGTTGGTCCGGTAATGGCATCTATATTGTTTTCAGTCAGACTATTAAGATAGGAATCACTGGTTCTGCCCTCCACGCCCATTTCGGAAAAGAAGGCCAGGTATTCATCCCATGACACCTCTGTCATTCCCATAAAAAAAGGTCTGATTTCAACTTCTCTCTGCGGCCCTTCATCTTCGTTCCGGAATGGTTCCTCTTCCGGGCTCCCCATTACGAACCTGCCGCCAGGAATAGCAACCATCTCAAAACTGACGCCCGTCCCCGGTATATATTCAGTATAATTTTCAAATTTCTCAACTAAAGCCGGTTCAGGATAAATGGTATCAGTTCCCATATCAACCTTTCCAAATTCAACATTCTTAGCATGGATAACATTTTCTGAATAATGTCCCACCTGCAGATGACAGTTAATACAATGAAGCTCTTCCGTATGGTTTGTATAATACAGATGGGCCTCTTCGCCCTCAACTGAAAGTCCCCTGGCAAAAAGATTGTTATGACAGTCATTACAGGATGCCAGGTAGGAATGCCTGACTGCATATTCAGACCTTGATTTTTCTTCCCAGTTTATTTTTGTAATATCTTTAAATATCGTACCATAAATATCCCTCAGTCCTGTTCCGGTTTTTTCAACCAGGTATCCTTCACCTTGGGGAGGAAGATGACAATCGACACAATGTACCACAATCCCTCTCTGGTTATCATAATGCGTTGACCGTTTCCATGTCTGGGTAGAATGTGGATGGACATGACAACGATTGCAAAAATTATCTGTTGAAGTGTAAACAACTATCTTCTG
>LJUQ01000247.1 GCA_001304505.1 Bacteroides sp. SM23_62_1 | reverse complement strand
AGACAGACAGGTACCGGGCTGTCGGATTTATCTCCTATGCAGTATTTCTATCCTTTGTATTCATTCTGAATATGATTGAAGCTGACAGGGGAATGTCATTTGATTCAGCTGATGTTCTTCAAAACCAGATACCATTCTGCCATCTCGTTATCAGCATGATCCTGATTCCAGTTGCATTAACAAACTCAATCATATTCCCCGGACAGATAATAGGTGGATTTGCCCCCATATCCATGATGATTATCCTGTGGCTTCTGGCAAGTGTTGCATTAGGGAAGGGATTTTGCAGCTGGGGTTGTTTTTATGGTGGATGGGAGGATGGATTTTCGAGAATCTTTAAAAAGCCCAGGATAAAAAATGTGAATATTATTTTCAGGTGGTTCTCATTTGCTGTATTACTACTGGTAGCTATCAGTTCAGCAATGCTCCTGTCTCCAACCTATTGCGAGTGGATATGCCCCTTTAAAACAGTTACTGAATTTGAAGCAGTTACTTCTGTCGAAACACTTATTAAAACCATCATTTTCCTGTCATTATTTGCCGGGCTTGTCGTTATTCTTCCCATTCTCACTAAAAAAAGGATGCAATGTACTACATTGTGTCCGCTTGGTGCACTGAATTCCTTTACCAACAAGATCAATGCCTTCGATATCAGGATTGATAAGGAAAAATGTACGGAATGTGGAAAATGTATCAGGGAATGTCCTACTTTATCTCTTGATGAAAGTTCCTACAAAACAGGAAGAGTACATTTCACCTGCTGTAAATGTGGAAAGTGTATAGACGTATGCCCTACACATGCCATTCATTATCATGTAAAAGGGACACCGGTAAATAAAGCCTTGACCGTATCAAGGAATTTATTTGTATTTGGTGGTTTTTTGTTCCTTGCTGTATTCTCAGGTGGGACATTCCAGTGGGGGATATATAAGATCATAAATCTCTTAACCACAGGGAGTTACTGATCTATGAACGAGACTGACCTGGATGCGGGAATAAGAAGTATGGAGTAGGGAGTAGGGGTAGGGTGAGGGGGTGAGGGAGAGAGGGAGTGATGGAGTGATGGAGAGAGGGAGTGATGGAGGGATGGAGAGAGAGGGAGAGATAGAGGGATGGAGGGATAGGGAGAGTGAAGTGAGTAAGGAGTGGGAGAAGAAAGAGGAGGAGAAGGAGAGAAGGAGAGATGGAGAGAGGAGAGAGAGATGGGGATTAATTGTGGGAAGAATTAATTAAAACCCACGATTTCAATCGTGGGTCATCCAATCCCGGGCTTCAGCCTGTGAAAACCACACCCTGTAAACCCAACACCCTAAGCCTAAGCTTTAGCCCTGGCCTATGCTTAAGCCGTAACCCATAACAATAAGAATCAACACCACATATAAATTAACTTAAACATCATACATGAAAAGACTACTTACCATCCTCGGTTTCACCTGGGCTGCGATCTGCCTGCTCGTTGTCCTGATCGTGTTCCCCGGCCTGGATAGTTTTTCAAGACAACTATCAAAATTATCGTTTATGAGGGTTAATCCAACGATGTCGGGGGGAGACACAGCCAGGTCAATCGTATATGTTGATTATACGCTTTACATCCATGAACCTGTTTTTGATGCATTGATTGGAGAAAGTGCAAAGGGATTCATCCAGCTCGATTGGGAATGGAATGATAGTATCCCTGTCGCGGTAAAGGATACAATTGACTATGATATGGATGATCAAATTGATTTCATAATTGGTATTGATCCCTCGTCCAACCAGGTCGATCTGATTCCTATCCAACCTCTCGTGACAGAAATTACCAATGAAGCCAGAATAGAAAATGGCTGGATAGTGAGAGTGGGATTAATCAATGAGAAAAAAATAAAGGCTTCTCAGTGATCCGCAGTATCTTCCAGGGGATAATAGAACTGTCCAATAGATAATAACCATCGAAATTTACCATAGAGGTCCGGTTAGCAACTGGACTTTTCTTTTCGATCTATTGCTGTAACAGGGGGCTGTGTCACAACTATTATTTCACGCAATGATCGCCAAGAAAACATGAAGTGTGCAAAGAATACATGTCTGTTAACCAATACTTTGCAGTCTTTGCGAAAACTTTTGGTGCTCTGCGTGAAACCTTAAAGTGAAATTGTGATACAGCCCCGACTTCTTTTTGTTCTCAAATCTGATATTCATAATAACCGAGTCGTATCAGTGATCTTGAAAGAGCGAGCGTTTTTAATCTGAATCCTTATTCCTAACCCTCTCTCTCACTCACAATTACACACACCACTAAACCACCAAACCAATAAACTTGAATTCTCAAATTTAAAGATCATTTAATCATACTTTTTCTTTACTATAATCCGCATAATTCTTACCTTTATTTGAGGTGTTAGAATTATTTATGTTTCCCGATAAAACCTGAGATATGGAACAAAGCATAACAATACTCTGTAATACTTCAAGTTATACCTTTACCGAATTTCCGGCATCGATTAACCTGGTGAAAAATCCTTTTAAGAGAAAGCTGACGGAAGATGAGGTATTGGAACTGGTCAGAGCGCATAATCCAGATGGGATTATTGCAGGAGTGGAAGAGCTGAACGAAGGTATTATGAAATCGGCACCAAACCTCAAAGTCATAGCAAGATGCGGGATAGACCTGGATTCAATAGATCAGAAAGCAGCGAAAAAGCTTAATATCAGTGTATATCGGACACATGTTGCACCGGACATTCCTGCAGCCGAACTGACGGTGGCAATGATCCTTTGCCTGGTCAGGAAGCTTAAACAACTTGACGATTCTGTTCGGCAGGACCGCTGGGAAAGAACAGTAACGGGATTGCTTTATGGGAGGAGAGTGGGCATCATCGGTTGTCAGATTATTGGCACAAGGGTGAGCTATCTGATGAATAATTTTGGTTGCAGTTTGCTCGGGTACGACCCTGAAGTTAGGAGGCATGAATATATAGATATGGTTGACCTTGATTACATGCTATCACATTCCGATATTATCACCCTTCACATGTCACTGGGGAAGGAGAATTACCATCTCTTGGGTGACAGGGAATTTGAAATGATGAAACCGGGAGCTTTAATCGTCAACACATCACGTGGGGGGTTGATTGATGAAGAAGCACTGGTAAAAGCCTTACGGAATAAGAAAATTGGAGGGGCGGCTATCGATGTTTTTGAAGAAGAACCCTATCGTGGCCCGTTGCTCGAATTCCCGGAAAATACCATCCTGACCCCACATGTTGCTTCGTTTGCTGGCACATACCGGTTCGATATCGAGAAAGAGACGATGGACAATGTGATCGAGGGATTGAGGAAGAAGGGGGTGGACGTGTGAATGGTTCCCGGTTTAAAGTTCAAAGTTCAATGTTTAAAGTTCCTGGTGGATTTGGGATTTGGGTGAGGGTGTGATAGAGGTTCCCGGTTTTCGGCTGTCGGTTCTGGGTTGAGTTGAAATGTTACCCCTAATGGAGCGGAGGTGTGGGTGAGGGGTTTGGGTTTGAAATGTAGATAATATTCACCGATTTTTTAATCATACTTGCTTCAGTAGTTGTTCATAATTTCCGGTTTTAGAATTTCGATTCACGAATTTATTTCCTTATTCCATATTCATGTGCTTGGATGTCAGGTTAGATCTCTGATTTATTGCTCCGCGAATACCATTCGGGGATTGATTTATTTACCGATTTTCCCTAACTCCAAATCTGATAATATTTGAAGCGCCTCTTCCCTTGATCTTCCGCAAACAAGTTCCTCAGCCTGAAAATCCCTGCATACCTTTGGCCTCCTATCATAAATTGCACACTGTAATTCCTCTGTCAGATGAATGCACCGGACACCGGCCGGTTTGCCACCGGGCAAACCGGGGATGGGGGAGGATATGGAGGGGGCGATGCAGCAGGCACCACAGCCGCGACGACAGTTCATGAAGAGATATGGAATTAAAATTTAAATAATTATCAAAAGAAAATTCATGAAATTAATTTTCACTCATTCCTTTTTTTAATAATCTGAATCACACAATCTTTAAATTATTGGGTTGGATTATCACTAAAATTCTAACTTTTGTAAAAATAATAATATTTTAACCACAAAGGAACACAAAGGATTACACTCATTAACACAAAGGATTTATTATTACCTTAGAGTTCCTTTGTGATGACCTTTGTGTACCTTTGTGGTTAAATAAAATATTCAATATTGTTATAGATTTAAGAAATTACATTATGAAAAAGTATTCCTTCATACTACTTATTTTCCTCATCGCCTGCCAGCAGCCCAAGCAAAAGGTTGTTGAAGAGGAATGGATCCAGTTGTTCAATGGCAAGGATCTGTCCGGGTGGTCAATGAAGATATCCGGTTATGAGCTGAACAATAATTATAACAATACTTTCAGGGTGGAGGACAGCCTGCTGAAGGTTTGTTATAATGAGTATACAGAATTCAACGGGGAATATGGACATCTGTTCTATAAGGACAAATTTTCTCATTATATCCTGAGGGTTGAATACCGTTTCGTTGGTGAGCAGGTTCCCGGAGGTGAAGGTTGGGCATTCAAAAACAGTGGCGTTATGTTTCATGCCCAGTCTGCTGAAAGCATGGGATTGGACCAGGATTTCCCTGTGTGCATTGAAGCACAGTTCCTGGGTGGCTCCGGCGAGGGTGAACGCCCCACAGCAAACCTGTGCACACCCGGTACCAATGTTTATATCTGTGATACACTTGTAACACAACATTGCATCAGTTCAACCTCCAGGACATATCATGGTGAGGAATGGGTGACAGTTGAGTTACATGTCTTTGGAGATTCTATCATTCACCATATCATTGAAGGAGATACGGTTCTTACCTATACAAAGCCACATATCGGTGGGGGTAATATTCCTGAAGGGTATCCTGTCCCGCCTGGTACTCCTGTGAAGGAAGGATATATTGCCGTCCAGGCTGAAAGCCATCCGGTTCATTTCCGGAAGGTTGAATTGCTGAATCTGGAGAAGTAAGATATATCAGGTCACAGAGGATCACAGAGATGATAGGGTGCCACAGAGGGGAATACTCTGTGAAACTCTCTTACCTCTGTGGCTCTCTGTGACCTAAAATTCACTTTTATGAACAGTCTGTTTGAAAGAATACAGGAAATTTCCGGGCTATCACCTGAAGTTCAAAGGAAGCTGATTGGATCACTGGTCATTATCCTGATATTATGGTTTATCCGGTTTATGATTATCAGGATCGTATGGCGCAGGACAGAAATAATCCGGATCAGGTATCAGTGGCGGAGAACAACCAACTATTTCTTTGTCGTTTTTATATTATTGTTTCTGGGAGCTATCTGGTTTAAAGAATTCAGATCCATAGGCACTTTCCTGGGATTATTGTCTGCCGGTATTGCCATTGCCCTGAAAGATCCCCTGGTCAATATGGCAGGATGGCTCTTTATACTTGCCAGGAAACCGTTCAAAATAGGGGACCGGATTGAGATCGATAGGATTGCAGGCGATGTCATTGATATCCACATCTTCCGGTTTACTCTCCTTGAACTTGGAAACTGGGTTGACGCGGACCAGACAACTGGCAGGATCATCCATATCCCGAACGGTAAAATCTTTACCCAGCCGGTGGCCAATTACCATGCAGGATTCAATTACATCTGGAATGAAATACCCGTACTTGTGACCTTTGAAAGTAACTGGCAGAAAGCAAAAAAAATCCTGCTCGATATTGTTAATGAAAAAGCTGAGAAACTGACTGAAGTTATGCAGAAAGAAATCAAGGATGCCAGCAGGAAATTTATGATACATTATAATATATTAACTCCAACAGTATATACAACTGTCAAAGATTGCGGCGTTATGCTGACGATCCGTTATTTGTGTCAGCCCAGGAACCGTCGCGGAAGTGAGGAGAAGATCTGGGAAAATATCCTGGCTGCATTTCACCAGTGTGCAGATATAGATTTTGCCTATCCTACACAACGCTTCTATAATAATTTGTCAGAAGGCAAACAGGCCCGGGGATCCGAAATTTCACAGTAAGAATGATGATGGAGAAGAGGGTACGAGCTTATATCGAAATAGAAAAATGCAAAATTCAAAACCTGCCTGACCGGCAGGCAGGCAAAATAGAATACCGGAATAACGAAAATCGATATAAATCCGAAATTGGGAAAAGCGAAAATCGATATAAATCCAAAAACCGAAATGGAGAAAGTCTAAATAAACTTATGACTTGAAAAACGAAAACCGAAATATTCAATCCCAAACTCTTTACACACACCTCCGCCCCATTGGGAGCGAAATTTCAACTAAACCAAAAGCCTAGATCCCCCTTCAAACCCAATCTCTCACCCACACTTCCGCCCCATTAGGGGCGAAATTTCAACTTAACTGTAGACAACGTTCCCAATTCCACTTCTCCCTCCAGGACCCACGAATGGTGAGTCATTCATACCCTTACCTCCTTCCAAACACACCGGGAACCGGAAACAGACTCTTGTGAATCGTTTGTGGTGAATCATCACTCGGAAACTGACAACCGACCAAGGACAACTGATAACCGACAATCCCGAATTTCTGCAACCAGCCTTAAGCTGATGCTTAGAAATTCGAGGGTCCTCGAAATGGTAAAGGAATCAAAGATTCCAACCATTTCGGGACCGACAACGGACAACAGACAACGGACAACAGACAACCGACAACAGACAACAGACAACAGACAACAGACAACAGACAACCGACAACCTATTCTCCTTTACCCGCAGGTATGGTAAACCCGAAAATACTT
>LJUQ01000050.1 GCA_001304505.1 Bacteroides sp. SM23_62_1 | reverse complement strand
CAGCTGTTCCGTATAATCATTTACTGTACTTTGATTAATCTATATTTCATAAAGAGATGAAAAAAACTAAAACTTTATTATTTTTATATTATTAACATACTTAATCATGAAAATTAAAGAATTTGAATTAACCACGATTCAGGAAAATGCTTTTATCTATGAAACACATTTAAGGAACGTAAACAGGAGAAGAGAATTATGGAAATCGGAAACCAAAGAAAAGATAAAACATACTCTTGAAGCAGTAAAGAAGAATTTTCCGAAAATTAACTGGTCAGTGCATGTACTGGATTCAAAAACAAATTTTGAAACCATTACATTGAAAATCAGTGATTCACCCAGTGGTATATCAGATTCTTCTCCTGTTAAGGGAAAAGTCAGGCAATATGTAAAAAAGGGTGCTGCTATGGGGTTTTCACAGATGATCTCAGGTAAGATCAGGGTCTGGTTTAAATTTCCTTTTGTTGAGGATATCCAGGAAACAGAAGAACCTGTTAAAAACCTGGTTATCATTGAACCTACGTATGTTGCTGAGAACCTGATTGCCGGTTACGTACAACAGTTCTTAAGCGATATTACAGCCTATGAATCAAACATTTAGCTCTGTTCAGACCATGCCTATTTTAATCAGCCAATCGTGTCCACCGGCAATCTGATATTGTTTTGCAAAATTACCCTTATTTACTGCTATGCCAGTATAACCTGAGGAATCAATATAAATCAAAGGGGATTGAGCAGCTGCAAAACCATAACTTCTTACATAAGGAAGTGTTTCTTCATATCTTAACTTACTTTTTTCCTTTATTTCCACATATAATTTTACATTATAATCCAAACCCGGAATTTGCCTCATTAATTCATAAGGAATGTTTGTAACCAGGTTTCCGAATGGATATTCTATTTTCATGATGGTACCCTGAACGACACCTTTATGAAACTTGGCTTTCTGGTAACCGATCTTTACTATTTCTCCTGAATACAAAGGTCCCACATCCTCATATGTGATCATCCCGGAAGCCAGTTTTGCACCTGTATAGATATATATATCCCTGCCATGAAAAGTATTGTAATTCTCACTTTCCGGTCTTCTGTGCCTGGTTTCGTCGATAACCCTGATAGCCTCTATCCTACCCCCGTCGGCAATGAAAGTTAATATCCCGTTATCAGGAGTAACAATGTAGTGGCCCGATTTGGTTAGCGTTATAATTGACCTGCGTTCTGTTCCCACACCGGGATCAACAACTGAAACAAAAACTGTAGATGATGGCCAGTAACCTATTGTATTATTCAATGTTAAAGCGGCCTCCCAGGTATTGAATGGTGAAATTAGATGGGTCAGATCATAAATTTTTATTTCAGGATTGATGGTGAGTGCCACACCTTTCATAACTGCCACAAAATGTTCCTTCAGACCAAAATCTGTCATCAGGACAAGAGGATTCATGCTATATTTATTATACTTCGGGACTATCATTTAATTCCTATCCTGTTCATTTCTGATTAAGCGTTGTGTGTAATATTCTGATTGAAAAGTTATCTATTGCATTTCGAAGCATCGGGTTACTTATTCAAAATTATAAAAACAGAAAAAATTATTCAGTCTACAAAAGAGCTCACAAAAAAATAACCCAGCCCGCACGTAAACAGCCAGACACCGTAAAGGGAGTGTTCCAGGACACTGATAAGCAATGATTCAGTCTTAACATAGCGATAGGCGAAAATAAGGCCGGCAACAAAAGTAAGCGTCAGTACCAGCAGGTTTTTATACACGATGTGACCGAAAGAAAATACCAGTGCACTGATAAGTATTTTTAATATCCTGCCGGGGAAAAGAGCGGCGTAACGGTGAAAGAACAATGATCTGTAGGCAAGTCCCTGCGGAACAACAGAAAAAACGGGGTAAAATATACTGATCAGAAGCAGAAATAATGGATTCGTCCTTGCGAGTGAAAATAATTTTGTTGCGTCAATCAGCCAGATCAGAACAACCATGAATATCGCGGCAGGTATAAATAACAGCAGAATTTTACCGGTTTCCTTCCTGCCCTTGTCCCAATTATAGAATTTTTTTCTGTCGAAGGCAGGGTCATAATATAGAAAGAGATGAACGGATATACCCATTACAAGGAGAATCAGTAACAGGGGAATTGGCAGCAGATCAAGCATAACCAGGAAGGGAAGAACCAGGTAAAGGATTATAAATTCTGTCACAAGTCTTGATTTACCACCTCTGTAGATTATTTTTTTCCAGTTTTGTGACATAATCATTTCAAAAATAAGGAAATCAGCCAGTAGAATCCACCACTTAGAACCATGGTACCGGGGATCGTCAGGATCCATGCAAGTATAATATTCGTAGCAAGATTCCAGCGGATGGATGAAAATCCTTTTGTCATTCCGACACCCATGATTGAACCGGTTATTGTATGGGTAGTGCTTACAGGGATACCACCCAGTGTGCTGCCAATGATTGTGAACGCACCTGCGAGCTCAGCACAGAATCCCTGAACAGGCTTCAGATGTGTTAATCCGAGTCCAAGGGTTTTAATAACTCTCCACCCGCCGGTAAGTGTACCAAGAGTAATTGTTATGTAACAGGAAAATATTACCCATGTGGGAACATAAAATTCTGCCCCGAGTTTTCCGGTACTGAATAATAATATCGCAATAATTCCCATAGTTTTTTGTGCATCATTGGAACCATGACCGATGCTGAAAATAGCCGAAGATATTAACTGAAGTGCACGAAATAATGAGTCAACACGACGAGGTGTTGTTTTTTTAAATATGACCATTGTCATAATCATAATCAGGAATCCCAGTATTATACCAATTATTGGTGATAATACTATGAATGCAAGGACTTTAATAATTCCACTCTTAATAAGAACACCCGTACCTCCAGCAATAATTGCCGGCCCCATTAAGCCACCAATAAGAGCATGAGATGCACTGATAGGCATGCCGAAATATGTACACGTATATACCCAGACAACAGATCCAATAAGGGCTCCCAGGATAATGTATTCATTAATTATGGAGGGATCAACGATACCTTTACCAATGGTGGTAGCTACATGGACTCCGAAAAAAAACACTGCAGCAAAATTAAAAATTGCCGCCCAGAATACTGCAAATAGTGGTGATAACACTTTTGTAGCTACTATTGTAGCAATGGAATTTGCGGCATCATTCATGCCATTTAAGAAATTAAACAATAGGGCGATGATAATAATAATAACAATGAGTGAAGGCATATGAGAGGGGATTACGCCATTTTTAAAACGATGGTTTTAAGAATATCCGAAACATCCTCAACGCGATCAGTAGTCCTTTCGAGGTTTTCAACAATCTCTTTCTGCTTGATCAGTTCAATCGCATCTTTTTCTTTTTTAAAGATTCCCGAGATGGTACGATGATAAACATCATCCGCAGTACTTTCAATTTCTGTCATTTTCCTGCAGGCTTTGAGAATTTTATTGGGCTTCTTAAGATTTTTTAATTCAATGACCGCAGTGTTAATGTACTGACATCCATCCAGGATGAGCTTTGCAAAATCCTTAAATTCAGATGGGATGTTTTTAGGCCTGTAATACCTTATCCTTTGAGATGTGCCGTTTATGGAATCAAGTACACTGTCAAGTGACGATGTCAATTCATGCATGTCTTCACGGTCAAAAGGTGTGATAAAGGATTTGTCAATCTCGTCAAAAATTTTCTGTGTATATTCATCTGCCTGTGACTCATATTCCTTTATCTTTTTCAGGAGGTCCTTATGCTTGACAGGATCATCATGTTCAAGAACTTCATGCAATGCAGTAGCTGCTTTCAGAATATGCCCGGAAAGATCCTCATAAAGCGGGAAAAAATGTTTATCCTTCGGAATAAGTTTTTTAAAAAAATCGCCTATACTCATAAATATTGAATGAAAAGATATTTAAGGATTCATCCTTTTAATAGATTTTTCTTTGATAAAAAAGAAAACTGCCTCTACCAGTATCTATACGGTATAAAATTCCCGCACTCACTGTTTAATGTTTTAAAACAAAAAAAAGGCAGTTTGTCAAAATTTATGCTCAGGTAATTCCCCTGATCCCAACAATCTGTAAATTTAAAAGTTTTGTTTTAATAATTATTTCTGATGAAGATTTATTTACGAATAGTTGCAACATTTGGATTAATAGCCTCTTTATTAACGAGTTGTGATGAGCCAGAAGATGAACCGATTACATTCGACAGTCAGTATTATTTAATTGATTTTACCGTGGATCCTGTTGACCGAACAGGATATCATATTTTTTCTGAAAAAATTACCAGATCCAATCTTGACAGTCTGCTTGAAACCCAAAATTTAACCAGGGAAGAACTGTTGGAAGTACATGTCAAGGAAACAATGATTCATATTACAGATACTGATGCTTCAATTACCTTTGATCCTTTAGAAAAATTAAGTGTTACAATCTATACTGAGATCCTCGGTGAAAAAACCATTGCATCCATTGATCCAATTCCAAGAGGAGTAAGAGAACTTTCGCTTTTTTTGGAAGAAGATGACCTGAAGGATTATCTATATGAGGATGAATTTATGCTGTCCGCTGTTGGTATACTGAAGGTACGTACCTATAAAGTTGTCCCGATGCAGGCGAAAGTTAAATTCCAGTTCAAAGCGGGAGTAAAGAAATAACTTATTCTTGTTATACGTGTTGTTTGAATATATCCGGTTAGTAACATTCATTTTCCAATATCTATCAGCACAACACATACCCACCAGGAACCAAGAACCAGGAACAGGGAACTAAGATGGTCCGGTTGGAAACCCGACTTAACAGTGCCCATCGCTGGTGTGCTGGTCGGGTTGGAAACCGGACCATCTTACATATTCTCATCGAGCCATTTTAACCTGTCGGTAATCTTCAGATATTGTGTACACTCCTCTTCACAGGCCAAGCATTCCGTGCAATCAGACGGATACTTTTTATTACCATATAGAGGCCCAAACTGGTGATACCAGTTATATCTCTCTTTCGTGACTTCCAAACTTCCTGATAATTGCCAGGTATTATAGATTTCCATGTAGGCTTTGATATTTATATTTTCCGGGCAATGCCTGAGGCAGTATCCACAGGAAGTGCAGAGATCGGTCATTCCTGATTCAATGCGGTGTTCCTTCCTTATCTGTTCTTTTTCTGTTATCTTTTGGGCTTTCCTGAAGATTTCAACATTTTGACTGACTTGTTCTCTGTTGTTCATTCCGGAGAGTGTGACATGAATATATGGGGATTCCAGGCAGAATAATAATGCGTCTTCCAGTGCCTCATTATTACTATTAGAATAGATCTCCAGCTGATTATTATAGAGAGGAATCACTCCACCATACATAGGATTCATCACAACCGTACCAAGATTTTTGTCAGATGCATGCCTCAGACCAAGTTCCTGTTGTTTAAAGTTAAGGGCATTATAAGGCATCATGATAAACTCAAACATATCTGAGTCAACCAGTTCTTTGATATCATCGGAATATACATGGGTTGAGACCCCGATATGCCTGATCAGTCCCCGCTGCTTTGCCCTGATAATCCCTTCCAATGATCTGCCCTTCATCTTTGATTTTATAAACTCATCTCTTGATATTATGCACCAGAGAAAATAAAAGTCGATTTCCTGAATATTTAACCGTTTAAGTGATCGCTCGATTGTCTTTTCAATATCGATAGCACTTTTTCTGTTATCACCTTTCGTCGCAACAAAAAAATGATCCCGATCCATTTCCTTGAATGCCCTGCCATAAATCCCTTCACTTCTATCCTCATTATAGACGGGTGCAGTATCAAAGTAGTTGATTCCCAGCTCATTGGTGTGGCGGATTAATGCAATACAGTCTTTTTCAGGGATTTCCTTTTCGAATCGCATCCCTCCCATTCCAAGCCAGGAAACTCTTTTATTTGTTTTACCAAACGTAGAGAATTTCATGTTTTTTCGGTGAAAATAAGAATAATCTGGCACCCCATCGTTTTATTCAACTGCTGCCTCAGTTTCATCTTCAGCAATCCCATTCATTTTTTTATGGAATTTGCTTTTCCAGTATTCTCTGGATGGATGCTTTCGACGGTCATGTGGATGGGAATGACTTTGTCCGATCCCGGAAAACAGAATTTTGGATAGAATAAACAGGCCTATAGTCTGCCAGTAACCGATCACGGGGCCATTAAACAGTTCGGGAACAAGCCAGTTCCAGAGCCACATGACGACAAATCCAAATCCTGCAATGGCTGCAATTCCCAGTATACCCCATAATACATACTTTCCATACTGAATTACTTTTCTTGTACTCATGGCTATTAAGTTTTAAGTTGGTTATATAATTCTTTCAATTTTTCACGCAGGCAAAGCACGGCATATCTTTTTCTTGACAAAAGGGTATTTATTCCCACTCCTAGTTGTTCAGATATTTCATTGAATGTCATATCTTCAAATTCATTAAGAATAAAAACCTCGGATTGTTCTTCCGGCATTTCTGTTAGAGATTTTTCAATAATCGACCATATGACATTTCTCATGTATTCATCCTCAGGATCTCTTGTCAATGATGGCAGTATATCTTCCAGCATCAGTGGCTGATCATCCTGTTCCCTGTTATTCGGTATCTCAATAAAGGAAAAAGGTGTTGATTTTTTCTTTCTGAAATGATCTATAATCTTATTTTTTGCCACTGTAAACAGCCAGGAAGTAATCCGTTCAGCTGACCTTATATCATTAAATCCAACGGTCAGCTGGTAAAAAACATCCTGCATGATATCTCTGGCATCCATTTCATCAGTGACCTGCTGTCTGATAAACCCGAATAATCTACCCTGTTCTTTCTTAATGATATCACTTAAATATGCGCTTTCTGCTGCGGTCATCTTTTTGAAGAATCTCTTTCTAATTATCATGACGATTGAGGAAGAAAAATATTTTGAAGGTCAGGAGAATTTTAAGGTAAAGTGATATTAAACTAAAAACTATTGACTTTAGCAAGGGCACAGAGCAACACAGAGAGAAAAGAGGACCACAGGGAAGAAAGGAGTTAAAATGAAGAATTCCCTGTGGTCCTCATGTTTCTCTCTGGTTATTTGGATCCTGTTACCTGGTTATAATTCTAAAGGCTCGTAGTCTTTGAATCTGATCAGGTTTGTGTTTTCGACTTTCTTTCGATAGCCCGGCCATACATTCTGATAGAAATTGTTAACTTTTTCCAGCGTCTGATTCACGAGGATATCCACTTCGGCAAGTAATTTTCTTTCCGTATCGGTTGGTCCTGCTAGGCGGGATCTGATATAATTGCTTGCCTCGTATAATTTAGAGGAGACGGTTAATTCTGCCCGGCCTGATATTCCTTGTTTTTCACTTTCTTTGCCAAAAATAAACTCATTGATCAGTTTAATGGAATCCTGAATGGATCTGGTCTGTTTTATTAGTTCCTTAATATCGTCCGTCTTGATATCCTTAGTCTGGCTTATTATTTTATCTGTCAGGTTTTTTGATTCATCCAGTCTTTCAGCAGCCTGCCTCACCAGGTCAGCTCTTTTGCTGAGCTCTTCAAATATTGTTTCAGTTGCCTTCAGGTCGGTAATAGAGACATCTATATAGGGATTGAAGCTTACATTGATCCAGGCTGAATCTTTCCTGTCGCCACAGGCCATAACAACTTTATATTTACCAGGCATGGCTATATAACCACCAGGCTCCTGTTGTCTTGGGCCCATTCCCCTGCTGAAGCCTGATCTCCCGGGATAACGTACACCTTTCTTGTCCAAACCCCATATTACCCTGTTAATACCAGGTTCAGCCTTATAGACCAGGGTTCGGATTCTTTCATTTTCGACATCATATATATTTATATATACGCTATCATATTTGATTTTTTTCTCTTCCTGTCCTGTATTATTTGTTTGTTCTTTATTTTTTGCTTCCTGTTTATTCTTTACCGATGGTTGAGTGATTTCTTCAATCTTTTCTTCGGCTTTCAGATAGAAAGTCAGTACTCCTCCAAATGGTTTATTTTCTCCGCTAAAGGATGCATCACCTGGAAAATGAATTCCAGGAGTGGATTTTAAAGCTGCAATACTGATTGCATCGGGGGGGTCAAACAGTACAAACTTATTTTCGAGGACCTTTCCTCCTGAAGCTGCGATTTTTCTTAACGGGCGTATATCATCCAGTACATAGACCGATCGGCCAAATGTTCCTATTACCAGATCTGCCTCACGTTCCTGAATTGCCAGATCCATGGTTGATACTGAAGGATACCCGTGTTTCCATTGAACCCAGGATTTACCCTTATCTATGCTTATATAAAGGCCATGTTCTGTGCCAAGGAAAACAAGATTTGGTTCAACCGGATCCTGCAGCACTGTAAGAGCATACCCGAAAACGTCCTGTCCATCGACGATTCTTTCCCATGTGGCTCCAAAATCAGTTGTATGGTATGCGTACGGTGTAAAATCGCCCAACCGGTAATTGTTGGCAACAACCCACAATTCACCGGCATTGTATACGGATGCCCTGACCTGCGGAATCCAGCCGTTCTTTGGCAGTCCGGTCAGTTTGCCTGATACATTTGACCAGGATTTACCACCATCTCTGGTGAGTTGCAGGTTTCCATCATCGGTTCCTACCCAAATAACATTTTTGTCCAAGGGGCTGACAGATATGGTGAGAATGGTTGTATGGTTCTCTGCACCCGTCACATCCAATGTTAATCCACCGCTCTCAGCCTGCTTTTGTTTTTCAAGATCATTGGTGGTCAGATCGGGTGAAATGATTTCCCATGTCAGGCCTTTATCAGTGCTTTTATGCACAAACTGACTTCCATAATAAATCGTTGAAGGATCAAAGGGATCCTGTTCAATTGCTGTGTTCCAGTTAAACCTCAGTTTGGTCTTGAGATCAGGAGCAGTAGGCCGGATGGTATATGAAAATCCGGTTTTAACATCATACCTGCCCAGGGCCCCTCCCTGTGACATGGCGTATCCGTAACGGGAATCATCCGGATCGGGAACGACGTCAAAGCCATCACCAAACATAACCTCCTGCCAGTACCCGTTCAGAATTCCTCCCCTGATCCACACGTAAGCTGGTCCTCTCCATGATCCATTATCCTGCATTCCACCATAAATATTATATGGTATATCATTATCCACCCGGATATGATAAAACTGCCCGACAGGCATATTTTCGATGTACCTCCAGGTTTTACCACGATCACGCGATATAGCCATACCACCATCGTTGCCATCAATCATAAAGTTTGGATCCTCAGAGTGTATCCACCATGCATGATGATCGGAATGGATATTATCAAGGATGGTGGAGAAAGATTTTCCACCATCATTACTGACGCCAACATCTGAATAAATGGTATATAGCCGGTTTTCATTTTTTGTATCAACATAGATTTCAAAATAATAAAATGGTCTGTTTCCTATATCATCACGATCATTGATCATAGTCCATTTATTCCCGCCATCTTCTGATTTGTAAAGGGCATTTTTTTCAGATTCAATAATGGCATATACAATATTGGGATTGCTAGGTGCTATAGCTACTCCTATACGGCCAAGATCCCCTGCCGGAAGCCCATCCTTGGAGCTACGTTTTGTCCATGTTTTTCCTCCATCAACTGTAACATATAAACCTGAGCCGGGACCACCGGATTCGAAAAACCAGGGTTTACGGCGATGCTGCCACATAGCTGCGATGAGTTTGTTGGGATTTGATGGATCCATTACCAGATCTGCTACACCGGTTTTTTCATCAACGTACAGTATCTTCTCCCAGGTTTTTCCACCATCAATTGTTTTATATATACCACGTTCAGCATGTTCACCCCAGGGGTTACCAATAGAACCAACATATACAGTATTTTCATCCCGCGGGTCAATGATAATCCTGTGGATATTCCTTGTATTCTCCAGACCCATATATTCCCATGTTTTTCCGGCATCGGGCGACCGATAAATACCAGCGCCCAGGTTAAGTGAATTACGGGGGTTTCCCTCACCTGTTCCAACCCATACAACGTCAGGATTTGACTGTGTTATGGCTATTGCGCCTATATTGATCACTTTCTGATCATCAAAGACAGGATCCCATGTTGTTCCTCCACTTGTTGATTTCCAAACACCGCCTGAGGCAGTGCCCACATAAATGATGTCAGGATCACTGATGACAGCATCAATCGCTACTACCCTCCCACTCATACCAGCAGGACCGATACTTCTTGCCTTCATCTCCTTCAGCTTATCAACGTCGAGAGGTTGCGCAATAACGGAGAAGATGCTAATAAATGAGAATAACAGAAAAAATATACTACTGAATATTCTTTTTTTCATGATTATAGTTTTATAAAGTTCCTGTAATCAAATATAAAACAAACAATAAAATAATCCATAAATGTAATTCAATCCGGTATGTGTTGAATAACATACTTAATAAAGGGCGATAAATGATTTTTCAAGGGATAAATGATAGAAAGCGAAATAATGATCCAGTCACTTATAATGACTGGATCACTAGCGAAGCTGTACCCGGATGTGAAGTATTTCTCAAATGATCCAGTCACTTTAAATGACTGGATCACTGGCGAAGCTATACCCGTATTACAGGTAAAATAATTGTTTTAAAGAGTATTTCCAAACTATCCCGAGTAACCTTCAAAAAATAATCTGTTTTCCATAATTTTTTCTATGGAACTCTGTGATCAGGGATTCTTAATACTAATTTCCTGCCCATGCAGGAATTATATTTGGAACAATTTCAAATAACCTGTTACCAAGCAGCCATGTGATCAGAGTAACCATAACAACGCCGGTCATATTCAGCACAAAACCTGTTTTAACCATTGTCTTTATCTGAATTCGTTCCGTTCCAAAAACAATAGCATTGGGTGGTGTGGCTGTAGGAAGCATGAATGCCAACGAAGAAGCAAGGGTTGCCGGAATCATAAATAAAATAGGATTATTCCCGCTACCAATTGCAAGGCTGGCAAAGACCGGGAGCAGCATCTGGGTTGACGCTACATTGGAGGTTAATTCCGTCAGGAAAGACATCATGGTCACAATCACAGCCAGGATAAGATATGGGTGTATATTTTTTGTCCATGATAACTGTTCACCAAACCATAATGCCAGCCCTGATGACTGGAATCCCAGTGCCAGGGCGAAACCACCACCAAACAGCAAAACGATATTCCAGGGCAGACGATGTGCCGTTTTCCAGTCCATCAGTCGTTCATCCTTTTTATTTTTTGCCGGGATAATAAATAGTATGACTGAGATAAGCATCGCAACGGTTCCGTCATTGATGAAATCAGGCTCACCAAAGATCACTGACCATCCCGGAATGCTGAATGAGTCAAACTCTATACTGGCCCTGAATATCCAGAGCAGAGCCAGTATTACAAACAATATAAAAACGACCTTTTCCTCATAGCTTGCTTTACCAAGCTTTCGGTATTGTTCACGGAAATGTTGTGAATCAATTCCTGTCCATTTCTCCTTGGGACGGTAAATCAGAAAAATAACCAGCCAGATCATACACGACATCAACAACGTTACAGGAAAGGCAAAAAAGAACCAACTGGCAAAGGATATTTCGGGTGCACCCGGATACAGAAGGGTGAGTATTCTCGGGCATACAAGGTTTGTTGGTGTTCCTACAAGAGTAGCCATACCACCTACTGAGGCTGTATAAGCTATGGCGAGAAATAATCCGGTGGAATAATGCCTTACAGATTTTTGGTTTAGGTTTTCTTCCAGACTGGCAATGATTGACATGACAATGGGGATCATCATCATCGTAGTAGCTGTATTTGATATCCACATCGACAGGAAAAGAGTTGCAAACATAAAACCTAGCAAAATTCGTCCCGGACTAACACCCACAAACATTAAAATTTTGAGAGCAATTCTTTTGTGTAAATTCCATTTCTCCATTGCTAGAGCCATGATGAATCCCCCGATAAAAATGAAAATAATGTGGTTGATATAAGCTGTTGACGTTTCTCTGCCATCAAGAATTCCAAGGGCCGGAAACAGAATAAGCGGCACCAGCGCTGTAACTGCCAGGGGAATGGTCTCAGTTACCCACCAGGTAGCCATAAGAAGGGCAACTGCAAGCGTTCTTGTAACTTCAGGATGTCCTGGTTTTAGGTCAGTAAACAGGAGAATTATCAAAAAAATGATTACACCAAGAATAAAACCAATGTACTTTCCTGATAGCTTCATGATATGGGAATTTTTAACCAAGGTAATAGTTACGAGTCTACAGGTGCAAACTGATAATATTTATAATTGTTATATTGGATTTTTGGCACTTGTTAATGCCCTCCCGGAACTTACTTTTTTTATAGAGTGGTTCCCTCTGTAATTGTCATAAAGGATTTAAAGGTAAGAATTTCAGAAATAATTTCTAATGGATTGTTGCTGGATAGTTTTCTGTTAGGAGAAATGATGGATTTTGTGCATAAGCAATGACTTTATTTCAGCTTATCGGAATATTTTGCCTTTAGCTTATTCACTTTCGGAACAATAACAAAACTGCAATAAGGCTGGGCAGGATTATTGTTGAAATAATCCTGATGGTATTCTTCAGCTTCATAGAAATTAACCAGCGGACTGATTTCAGTCACGATAGGATCCATGTAAGAGCCTGAAGCATTCATTTCACGCTTCGATTTTTCAGCGAGTTTCTTCTGCTCCTCACTGGAATAAAAGATTACTGACCGATATTGTGGTCCAACATCGTTCCCCTGCCGGTTCAGTGTTGTGGGATCATGAGTATGCCAGAATACCTCAAGCAATTCATCGAAAGAAATTATTTCCGGATTGTAGTATATCTGACAAACCTCAGCATGACCCGTTGTCCCGGCACATACCTCTTTATAGGATGGATTTTTTGAATGACCTCCTGAGTATCCGGATATTACTTTTTCAACACCATTCAGACGTTCAAAAACGGCTTCAGTGCACCAGAAACAACCTGAACCAAAGGTTGCTATTTCAAGATGAGTATTAGATTCCTCCGTTTTATCCATATCATTTTCTTTATTTTTCTGCGCACATGAAGTGCCATGCAGAATCATAAAAAAGGAAGTTATAAATAAAATTAATCTTAATTTCATGAAATTCAGGTATAACCAGTAATTATCTAATTTAAAACGATTCTAAATTATAAATATTATCCCATTCTGCATACACTTTTTAAATGATACGCTCATTTTAACAATCATTTAATAAATCAAATTATCCATTAATCTTTTATTTTTTAAAACCTTGGTTTTCGAAATTATCTCTACGATTGTAAAGTTGGTTTCGTTTATCACTAATTCGATTCCCGGCTATGTTTTAAATTCCGCTCCTAAAGGGGCGGAAGTGTGAGGGAATGGTGTGGGTTTGAAATCTTAATGTTTTGATTTTGGGTTTTTCCTAAATTTATGCTATGAACATTATTGAATTCCTCTCGATCGACAGTTCAAGACTGAACGCAGATTTACTTGTTGAAAGATTTGAGCAGGATCATGGTATATTCAATGAAATCCTGGCTGTTATGTACCAGGACACCTATCCCCTATCAATGAGGGCCAGCCGTGTTGTATGGCTGATCGCAAAGAAATATCCGGATTTTATAGAATCCTACATAAATGAAATGATAAATAGATTGCCATCCTTTAAAATTGATGGTGTACGGAGGAATATTTTATCAATTCTGGTGGAAGTGCCACTTCCGGATATCGATCCTGGCAGGCTGTTCCATATCTGTTATACGTGGCTGGAGTCTGAGAATGAACCGGTTGCTATAAGAGGAAATGCTTTAACAATATTATATAAGATCTCTGAAAAGGAACCGGAATTGAAGCCTGAACTGGTAACACTCTTTGAATCACTGTTGCCATGTAATTCTGCTGGAATAGAAACCCGGATTAAGAATTATCTAAAAAAACTCTACAGCGGTGATTGAAGTTATGCATAATTATTCAAGAGGGATAGACTTTTAATTTTGAACCTTTGCGTCCTTTGTGACACCCTTTGTGTAACTTTGTATTAGATGAAAAGAATTAAAATGATTTAACCATTATCTCCAGATCACAAATGTCAACCAATAAACTTATTCTTCTTACCGGCCCGTCCTGTATTGGAAAAAGCCCATTGGAGAAAGCACTTGGGAAAATATATCCGGAACTGCGAAATTCCCTTCAAAAACTTGTGCTTTATAACGACCGTGCGCCAAGACCAGGGGAAAAGGATGGTGTGGATTATCATTTCAGGTCCACAACCTTTCTGGAATCCCTTGAAAATAATCCGAATTATCTGTTCATGAATGTAAGGGGTGATCTCCAGGCCCTGGATATGAATGACTTAAAAGAAATTCTGAAAATTAAACATGCTTTTTTTGAAGGTAATCCGTATGTAGCTGAAGCATTGCTGAAGCATTCGAGACTTAAAGAATATCCAAAATTGAGTATTTTCCTCTCCCCGCTTTCCAGGGAGGAAATTCTGGAAATGAAGGATCCTTCCAGGAATATTGATCTTACAGAGCTTTTATCAGAAATTATGCGACGAAAACAGTTGAGGCGCAAAACCAGGCAAAAAGTAGAAATTTCATTGTCTGACCTTGAAGATATTGAGAGAAGAGTTGGCAGTGTCTATCGGGAGTTAAGTATGGCCTGGCAGTTCGACTATATTATACCGAACCATGATGGGGAAGACAGTGATAACTGGAATCTGTTTTACTATCCGCTGGGCGATGCAAGAAAGACATTATTGAGTTTCGTGGAATTGCTTCAGGACAAAATACCAGCAAACATTGAAAAATGGGATAAACAGTTGTTAGTGAGATAAATGACTATCCAAACTGGCACTAAATTTGTAGTATTCTTCTGCCGCGCTTATAAATAACTTGTTATTAGGTATTTTGGCGAATAAACCGGTCATTTCCGGACAACCAGTGACCGAAAACGAACAAGCCTGAATTAATATTAAACAACCTGAGTAGCTTTTAATTAAAGGTTATTTTATTTTGATTATCATCATATGAAAAGGCTTGTCTTATTGATTGGTTTGTTGTCCCTGATAATCCACTCCTATTCCCAGACTTTTACACAGACAATTAAGGGAAGAGTTATTGATGAAGACTCGAAGAGGAGCCTGATCGGGGCAAATGTTTTTATCCCGGAGTCTGAACCTCTTATAGCAGCTGTTACCGATACAAATGGTATGTTCAGGTTACTGAATGTATCAGTTGGCCGACAAACAATCCATGTTTCTTATGTTGGGTATGAGCCTTTCATTGCAACTGATATTCTTGTCAGTACCGGGAAAGAAGTTGTACTCAATATTGAATTGAAGGAATCCTTAATCAATGTTAAGGAAGTCAGTATTATTGCCCGGAAACAAACCCAATCTACCGTGAATACGATGACGTCGGTGAGTGCAAGAATGTTCAGTGTGGAAGAATCAAAAAGGTATGCTGGCGGATTTTATGATCCGGCGAGGATGGCAGAGTCATTTGCAGGCGTATCACCTACCGGTGGCGAATCAAATGAGCTGGTTATACGTGGAAATTCACCACGTGGGCTTCTGTGGAGACTGGAAGGGATTGAGATACCCAATCCAAATCATTTCAGGGATGGAGAAGGTGACAGCGGTGGAGGTGTTAATATTATTACCTCGAATGTCATCACCAATTCAGATTTTATGACAGGTGCCTTTCCTGCAGAATATGGAAATGCTGTCAGTGGAGTGTTTGACATCCATCTCCGGCAGGGGAATACTGAGCGCCACGAATTTGGATTCCAGGCCAGTGTAGTAGGAACTGAATTTGCTGCTGAAGGCCCTTTGACGAAAAAACACAACGGATCATACCTGCTTAATTACAGATTCGCATCTTTCAGTATTCTTGAAAAAGCAGGTATTTCCGTGAGCAACAATGATATTATTCCATCCTTCCAGGATTTTGTCTTTAATATTAATATGCCCTCGGAGAGAATGGGAAAATTCTCGCTATTCGGTTTTGGTGGTTTCAGCACAGCCGGTAATAAAGCTGAAATGGATTCAACAAAATGGATTAACTCTTATGACCGCTATGATGAACTTGAAAAACATAAAACGGGAGTTATAGGATTGAAACATTTTAAATCATTCCCGGATCAAAAAACCTATCTGAAAACTGTTCTGAGTGCCAGTTATGAATGCAATACCTTTGACCGAGCGTATATTCAAAATGATTTACAATTCAGCAATATATTTAATGAAAAACTTATTTATACCAATTACAGATTTTACTCTATGCTTCATCATAAATTTAATCCCCGAAACAGGGTGCGTGCCGGAATAATAGGAAGCTTGCTCGGGTATAATACAATGATGATTTTCTATCGTGATGATCCGGAAAATGAATATCTGTATCTTAATTCAACCGGAAAGACCGGTATGCTGCAGAGCTATGCGCAATGGCAGATACAATTATCAGACAGGACAGAATTAAACACTGGCTTTCATATGATGGATTTTCTACTCAATTCAAATTTTACATTTGAACCAAGGTTGGGATTTAAATGGAAGCTGAAAGGAAACCAGACACTTACAATGGGAGTGGGAGTCCATAGCCGGCATGAACCCATCTCCTTTTATATGGCCGAACTTAAACAGGAAGATGGCAGTGTTACGCAGCCTAACAGAAATCTTGGATTGACAAAAGCGTGGCATAATGTAATCGGTTATGATATATTCATAAAACCTGATTTTCATATCAAAACAGAAGCCTACTATCAGCATCTGTTTAATATTCCAATAGACGATGATCCTGTCAGCAGGGAATCGATTCTAAACTATAATGTCGGTATTACCCATGTACCTCAATCGAACGAGGGAACAGGTAATAACTATGGCCTGGAAATTACCATGGAGAAATTTTTTACAGAGAATTATTATTTTATGATCACAGGATCACTGTATGAATCAAAATATAAACCGGCGGACGGACATACCTATAATACTTTATACAATGGGAATTATATTGCGAATTTTCTGGCAGGAAAAGAAATAATTCTGGGTAAAAGAGACCAGAACCTGATAGGATTCAATACCCGCTTGTTATTGAAAGGAGGAAACAGAACCACACCCATCCTGCTTGAAGAGTCAATCAATGCAGGTTATACTGTGCGGGATATGGATAGATGGATGGAAAAAAAAGTAACAGATTTTTTCAGATGGGATGCCGGTGCTTATTTTAGAAATAACCGTCCTGCATTTTCGTGGATCGTTTCTCTCGATATACAGAATGTCACCAACCGGCAGAATATTTATAATTCGTATTATAATCCTGGTGAACAAAATATTCAATATATTTATCTTTTAGGGATTATACCTATCCTGAATTTCAGGATAGAATTCGGACATTAAAATCTATTTCATTCAGATAAAACCATGAAAAGAAGAAATTTCATCAAAACAACCGGAATGGGAACTGCAACGATATGCACATGCGGATTGGGCATAAATAGCTGCTCCATGTTTTCCGGAGTCTCAAAGACTCCCGTTGCGCCGGAAGGTAGTGTCCACTATTCCGAAAATCAGGTCACCCTGGATCTGAAGCTCATCACAGACCTTAATGAACCAGGCGGATCAGTAAAGTTTGAAATAACCCAATACGGTGAGATAGTGAAAATACTGGTTATCAATTCTGAAGAAGATGGTTTTCAGGCATATGAAAACAAATGTACACATGGTGAACGCGAAATTGAATACAGGAGTGAGGATAAGATTTTACGATGTGTCAGTTTCGGGCACTCAAAATATGATCTGGATGGCCGGGTAACAGAAGGGCCGGCTCCAGCACCAATTAAGAAATTCTTTGTGAATCATCAGGATGATAACCTGATTATTAGCCTGGCGTAATTGGTATATCAATAAAAAGTTGCCACGAATTCACGGATTAAACTTGAATTAATATGTAAATAATTCGTGAATTCGTGGCTCAGGCATTTATAAAGAAATACAGAGTATTGGAATTCAATTACTTGTAATTTCCCCACTCAAATGGTGAGAGCCTGTAACCTGCATTTAATCCACAGGGTTATTTATTATTGGTTGGTATTACTCTTGGAGAAGGGTTTTGATATTGTATTGGTATATCCGGTATTCCATCCCCGTTTACATCCTGGAATTTTTTGATAAAATGGTAGACAGCCATCCACTCTTTTGCTTCCTGAAGGCCTTCTTCCTGAGGAACAAAATCTATTATCGCTTTTCTGATATCTGTGTATGGATTACCGCTAATGTCCTTTGGCGTCACCCTGACAAGTCCATGGGTGATTTTTTTCAACATGCCAACAAATTCCAGCATGTATGCATTGGCAGCAATACCATAAAGTGTTTCATTCTTCTTTGAAAAATCGACCGATTTATACCCCCTGATTGAATCACCAATCTCAATAGACTTTACTTTTCTTAGAAGCCCTTTTGAGGGATCATAAAAAATCCTTACTCCTGAATAGTAACAATAATTTCCGGGGCTTGAATGATAGGCAAATAAAAGAACTTCGATAACCTTCTTTAACTCATTACCCGAAACATAAACTTTTGATAAAGGATACCCCGGTATACTGTCATATCCTCTGCCCATTGAAGATATACGGAAAATATCTGAGATTGTCTGCTTTCCGCTAACCATCTGGTCACGAATCACCCCTGCTGCAATCATTGCAATATCCGTGCTGTCTCCCTCAATCTGGTTGATGTAAAACCTGATAGCATCAGCCAGGAAAGGTCCAAGATTACTTCCTTCAACATTATTTTGCTCATCACATATAAGATTAAAATCCGCACTCACTAGGGGATCATCATATTCAATTCTGAGATTATTCAGAATTAATTCCGTAATTCTTTGTTTCTGGTTTTCAATGGATGCATGAGTTGAAAAATCTCCGCGAATAGAATCATTAATTGGAATCAATTCATAATTGTTCAGCTCCGCTTGATTCTTTTGAAGCGATATCCTCAGCTTTCCTACATTTGCACCATATGCTCCGGTCTGTACAATAATCGTATTTCCCACTACAACAGGATCTTGCAGATAAGTATGGGTATGTCCACTGATAATGATATCAATACCATGGACTTTTTTGGCAAGTTTAACATCCTCACCATCCCACTCTCCTTTTTTATTCTTGCCCAGGCCTCCATGAGAAAGACAAATAACCAGATCAGCATTTTCCTTATTCTTTAATATATCTACGGTTTTTTTTGCAGATTTTAAAGGATCATCAATAATAGCGGGATGTATAAAGGGTGCTACATCTGTGGCATCATAACCCAGAAGGCCAAACAATCCTACCCGGATTCCATTTTTTTCAATTATCTCGTATGCCCTTATGACTCCTTCCTGATACAATTCAGCTAACAAATCATCTTCAGGTAAATCGGGATTAAATTGAATATTAGCCAGAAGAATTGATGGTATTTCTCCACTGTCCTTTGATTGCCGGATTATTTGTCCCGTTGTCTCAACACCAAAATCAAACTCATGGTTACCAAGACCTACAGCATCATAGCCCATATCTTTCATCAACCTGAGCTGGAAACCATCAACAGGCTCAAGTGCATGAAAAAAAGTACCCATCAGGAAATCACCAGCATCAACAACCAGGATATTATCCGGATTATTCTCTCTTTCAGTTTTTAAGATCCTGGCAATCCGGGCAAATCCACCAATTGTCTTGTCATCATTAACAGTCAGTGGAGTATATTGAGATTCCGGTGCATACCCGGTCAGCCTGGAATGCAGATCGTTTGTATGTAAAATAATAAGTTCCCGTGATTGACCTGGTAAAGGTGACCAGGAAAATGAAATAAATAACATTGTCAGAAATCTCGATATAACTTTGATTATTTTCGATGACGAAACTTGCATTTTGTTGATGATTTAAAGGTATGAATATACATAATAATAGTAAATTGCTAGTTTGTTGAATTGTTAAACTGTTAAACTGTTAAATTGTTAAATTGCTAAATTGTTGTCTTATTATTCAGGATCTCTATATTATTGATACAATCATAAAATCTGGTAAAATGAAAAAGCACATTTCACGTCGCGAATTTATTACCTCAACTGCTGCTGCTACTGCTGCTGCAGCTTTGATTCCGTATGCTGGTTGTACGAAACAACCTTCTTATTTCAATCCAAAAGGATTACCTACCAGGGTACTCGGACAAACCGGTATCGAGGTGCCGATCATGGCTGTTGGTTGTGGTAGCCGGTGGATGGCCCTTGAGGATGATGACAGGGCGCTTGAGATCCTGGAATATGCATTGGATAATGGATTATATTATTGGGATACTGCAGCCAGCTATGGTAACGATCGCATATCCAGTGAGGAAAGGATTGGTAAAATATTGAATGGCAAAAGAAAAGAAGTGTTTCTGGTGACAAAAGTTGAAGAGAGAGAGGCTGACAAGGCAAAAGAAAGCATTGAAAGGAGCCTGAACCGGCTTCAGACAGATTATATTGACCTGTTACATGTTCATTCCGTTGAATCGGTTGAAGATGCTGAATCGTTAGGTGAGAATGGAAGGGTTCTGGAAGTATTACATCAGTACCGCGATGAAGGGATAGCAAGGCATATTGGATTCAGTGGCCATGCCTCTGCTGAAGGAATGAAAAGGGCTGCTGAATTATATGATTTCGAGGTCATGATGATAGCACTGAACCATAATGTACCCGGCGGGGAAGAACAATTCGAGGAATATGCTGTCCCATACGCAGCAAATAAAGGGATGGGTGTTATTGCGATGAAAGCAATCAGGCCCAGGGAAACGATAGAGGGTCTCGATCCGCAGGATCTTATACGCTATGCCCTGACCCTAAGCGATTTTTCTGCGGTAAATATCGGTACCGACAGTATGGAGGTCCTTAAATCCAACCTTGAACTTATCCGGAATTTTGAACCATTACCGGCTACAAAAATGGAAGAGATAAGAATGGCTTTAACTCCATTCTACCATAATAAAAACCTGGCCTGGATGAAACCTGGGTATATTGATGGTAGGATAGAAACGAAATATTTTGCTTAGCATTTTACTGAGCAAAATAATTCGTTATTTATTAAATATTTTAATGTAGTGTTCTGAATCCATAAAAATACCACCGCTTTTTTCATAGTAATCATCATTCAGTTCAAATACACCATTTTTTGTCTTTGTCCAGGAAGCACCATTACAGGGATGGTATGTGAACATGGTATTCCAGTTCCTATAATTCTGGTGACCATTTGTTTCAAGGAGTCCCAGCCCTAATCCCGGAAATGGCTCCAGGCGGGCAGCCACCGCCTTATTCCAGTCTATAAGGATAGGATTAACGGTAAGATCAGCACAGAAACAGGGAACATTATTTTCATGGGCAATCCCGGCAATTTTCATTGTCATACTGAGTGTTTTTGCGATAGCTTTCAATGCAATCGCATTATATCCCATCTGGATACGTTTAAGTGCATCTTTTTCTGTATGAGCACTTTCGTCTGCTGCAATCCGTATACCTATATCTCCGACTTCAATATCCGCCTCCTCCGGAAAAGGCTCTTCAATAATGGCAATCTGGTCAAAAGCCCTGATTTTGTTTGCATGATCCAGCAGCTTTATCAGGGTTTCCTTCTTTTCGTAACGTCCGTTAGCATCAAAGTAATATGGTAATTTACCATCCTCGGTGTAAGGGGTTTTTAGATGACCAATTGCCTCATGAATGACTGTAAGCCTTTCCTTATCCTTCTCAAGCATTTCTTCCTGGGTACCGGGTTGGCCAATCTTAATTTTCATGAAGAAATATCCCTCCTCAGCTGCCTGTTTGATTTCATTAACAGGAATAGTGTAAGCCATTAAAGGAATGCTTGCTACTTTATGATGATGACAGCTCAAAGCTGGTTTGAATTGGTCCGGAATGAGATCATCAAAATTTGTAATATTATTATCAGCTGAGTATAGTAGCCAGGCCACATTATCCAGGCCTACCAGGGCATTTAATGCAAATGTTTTGCGTAAATCGGTTTTTCCTGAGATCTGTACACCATATTCGTAAACTTCATCCAGTATATCTTCCAGAAGGTGGAGGGGTGAAGTGAAAGTCATTCCCCTGACCATTTGCAGTGCCCGTTCTGTCATCATATACATCAGGGCATTTCCACCACTTTCGGAGTGTGACGAGAATACTCCGGCATCTGACCACAGGACACTCTGGCTGCATAATC
>LJUQ01000246.1 GCA_001304505.1 Bacteroides sp. SM23_62_1 | reverse complement strand
AACCGGGGTTGCAGCTTCATCACCTTATATATATTACTGCCGGTTAGCAACCGGCAGAACTTATTCAACCCCTCCAGGGTTGCCCAGGTTGTTGTCATCGATTCCCGGTACTGTGTGCCGGGTTATTCATAGTTGATCCCCTCCGGGGATCTTACATTTAGAACCAATTTTATCCAGTTGGAGGCCCGGCCTGAATGACTGGTTCAAATGGGCGGAACTGACAGTTTCATCATCAACGCTCTCGAATGTGTCCGGTTGGAAACCGGACTTAACTGTGTCGTCCCTGGATGAAATATCGGCCGGTTGAAAACCGGCGTAACTCCGGCAACTAATAATCGCGATTTTCTGTTTTCAACTTAGGCTGATACTCTGAGATTCGAAGATCCTGGAAATAGCAACGGAATCAAAGATTCCGTTACCCTTTCGGGACTGAAAACCGAAAACCTATAACTTATAACCGACAACCGATAACCATCATTCTATAATCATTCTTCCCCTGAATAGTCTTGTCCCTCTCAGCTCAACGAAATAATACCCGGACGGTATTCCTTCACGGCTGAATTCGATCTGGTCCGTAAGTATATTATCCTCAAAGTAAACCACTTTACCTGTAAGATCGGTAACATACATACTGTAATGATTTCCGTCGGGATTATCGAAACGTATGGTGGTCATATCACTGAATGGATTGGGGTAAATATTCAGCATTTTAATCAGCACATCATTCACATAGGCTGCAGTATCCTGTAAACGGTTATCTTCAATGTTCGACATGGAATGGCTGTAGGGGCCGCTATCAGCCTTTTTACCGGCTGTCGGGATGCAGGGATCTTTCAGCAGGGCGGCTACCCTGTAGTAATATCTGCGTTTCAATGCATTCGGATCGATGTCGGTATAAGTGTTGATACTGCCCACTATCTGATATTCAACAAGACCAGTGGAATCTGTGCCCCTGTAAATAGCATAAGATGTCAGATAGGCTCCGATATCTGCAACACCCTGAATATTGTAATCGGTCCACTCAAGGTTTACACCTCCTTCGGAGCTGACATATTGCAGAAAACTGGGTCGATGATATTTGCTGCTGGCCAGCAATGATTCTTTACCACAGCTATCCACAACGGTAATCTTATAAAGATAGGACTGGCTCTCTGGATTACCTGTGGTGTCTTTGAAAATGCTCAGTTCATCAACCGGTACCGTACCGATGATGTTGTATACTCCTATAGTTGACTCCCTGTAAATATTATATGCAAGAATACCTATATCCGGCGTTTTCTCCCAGACAATGATATTTTTACCGGTTGTCAGGTCAATGGTAACGACACAGATCTGCTCATCCTGGTAAGGAATGTTATACCTGACGCTAAGCATATCAGTATTCCTGCATCCATGACCATCAGTCACTGTTAGAACATAATCATCCTCATCAGAAACGGTAATGGATTGTGTTGTGGCATCATTATAATTCCACGAATACAAAGCATATTCACTGTCAGGTTTCAGTGTGACAGTGGTTTCCTCGCATTTAACGATATCCGGTCCGAGATCTAACTCAGGAATATCATAAATGGAAACTGAGGATGAACTCTTATCTGAGATGCTATCGAGTATACTCACAATATATGCATTGTAAGTTCCCTGTAACAGATCTTTAGTTGATATTGCAAGATCGATGTTGGCTCCTTTAAATATCAGTTTTGATCCCTTATTATCCGTGACAGCATTGTTAAAGTCGGCTTTTGTTTCCTGTGGTTCTCCTTCGAGGACCAGATAAACGATACCTGTATCAATATTGCTTCTGATATTTATGTAATCATCCAGGCCATTGCAACCCGTCGATGCCATTAAGGTTGCTAGAGGTGTCTCATAGTCCAGGTTTCCGGTTGCCAGAGATTTAAAAGATGAAGCAGTAGCTTTTTTCCTGACAAGGATAGTTTTTGGTCCTGATGCATCCACGGTGGTTATATCCAGGATTGTATTCCATGATCCTCCGTTATCCATCGTGAATTCCAGTCCATCTAAAACAGATACATCGGATCCTGTACCATCTGCTGATTTTTTAAACCTTGCCATGACAGAGTTTTTATCGGACAAGGAAACAACCGGAACGGAAGGCCTTTCCGGTACTACAAGGTGTTGAATCTCACCTGCAAACTCTGTTGTTGTCGCTTTGGATCTGATATATAAATCAATGCCGGGATTTAATGCTACTGGCTGGTATATCCCGGGGGTGCTTCCTGTCATATCCGGATTGGTGGAATATTCATCCAGTGCAGTAACATTTTCAACGGTAGTCTCATTACTGAAATGAATTGAATAGTTTGTCGCCGCAGGCCTGGCAGGAACTATCAGCGTTTTGACTGTTGAGACAAAGTTTGTATCACTGGCTGGGATTCTGAAATATTTATCAACACCGGGGATTAGATTGATAACCGTTCCTGAACCCGTGTTGTTTTCAGTGTTGAAATCATTATCATCGTTATATTCAATTGTTTTAGGTATGGATTCAATGGTTGTTTCAGAAGGATAGTTAATACTCAGGGCAGGGACGACCGGTCTGCCGGGAACCTCCAGTGTTTGAATCAGGGAGGGTAATGTTGATTGTGTTGCTTTGAGCCTGAAATACACATCCTGTCCAGGTGTGAGGGTAATAGATGTTCCATCTCCTGATAAATTTGTTGTTGAAAAATTATTATCAAAATTATATTCAACTGTATTCGGGATGGTTTGAGCCGTTTTTTCAACATAAAAATCGATGGAATACGAAGGAGCTGCAGCGGGCGGTGCGAGTGTTGCTACCGGGATGTGATTGCTGATGAGATCAGCCTGTCTCATATAAACAACTCCGGGGACGAATGATACTGCAGTATTCCCGTTTGTACAATAGGCCCAGTCACCGTCAATGCCATTTGTCGAATTCAGGCTGTACTGCATATTTGTTGTCGTTCCAGTAATAATACCACCTGCCACATCGATATCAACACCGGTTAAATCCATACCTGTAGTGATATTTGACGGATTATTTAATGCTGTTCCGGTGTAATAAACTTCAGCTCCACTTTCTCCATTATAATCGAGAACCATGACCCTATATTGTGTTGACGGATCAAGTCCTGATACTGTAACTGTACTGCCGGATCCGTTATAAACACAGTACCATCCGGCGGATCCTGCCTGATCTCCGTTTCCAAGGACCGTATCGGCTGAGTATGTTAGGTTGTCCGTCGGGAAGGGGTACCCTGTTCCCGCTTCTTTCACAAAAACAACTCTTTTCACACCGTTTCCCCGCACCCAGTTTATCGTCATCTCTGTGCTCTTCGGGCTTCCTGAAATATTTCCTGACTGTATTTTATTGCTGAAAAAATATACTTTTTTTACATCCGGTGCTCCAACAACAAAGCTTTCACCTGATAATGAGACAGATTCGCCAAAGTAAGCGTTGGTACCAATCACTGACCTGTCGCCGGGAACAATCTTTACAAACTGTTCCCATGTTTCAGATGGTTCCGTTGTTCTGGTAAATAAATAAACTGATCCGGCACCGGCGATGTTATTATTCCCGTTCTGATCATCCTCTTCCCTAAACGCTCCGATAAGGGCATAATCATCGGCAATAGATACCGAGATTCCAAATGCATCACCTGCTTCCCTGTCTTGGTTTACAATCTTCTGAAAATCTTCCCATTTGCCTGTTACTCCATTCCGTTTAAAAATGTATGCTGAACCAGCATTGCCCAGATATACATTCCCATCCTGGTCATGATCTTCCTGATATGCGCCGACAATGACATATTCACCTGAGATTGAAACAGAGATACCGAAATAATCACCATCCTGTCTGTCTGCTGCAAATATTTTCTTATCCTTTACCCAATTATTGCCATCCCATTTGTATATATAAGCTGCTCCAGCCATCCAGACGTAATTCGCCTGGAGGGTGTCATAATCATCCCGGGGTGCCCCGATGACAGCATAATCACCTGAAATACTTACAGAATAGCCTAACTCCTGGTCATCATCATTCCAACCCTGGTCATCAGGGACAATTTTCCCGGCTTCAGTCCAGTTATTACCATCATAATGGAAGATGTATGCACTTCCCAGTAAGAATCCGGATGAATATTCCTTTGCCCCTATGATGGCACGATTCCCGGAAATGCTTACTGCCCATCCAAAACCCCCCTGCTCAACTGTTTCCCTGTCTGAGGCTACGATTTTCTGTTCCTGATTCCATAATCCTGTAATTTCGTCCCTTTTAAACAGATAAGCTGCCCCGGCAAGTGATACGGGATTATTACCATCGGGGTCTGTTGAATTATTAAAAGCACCAACAATAGCCCAGTTACCGGAGATGCCGACAGAATATCCGAACCTATTACCGGTGGTACTGTCACCTGCTGAAATATACTGTGCTATTTTCCATATTCCATTCTCATCCTTTTCATAGATATAGGCCGCTTCATGATTATCCGTTCCAACGATGGCGTAATTTCCTGAGATGGAAACCGATCTGCTGAAATCAGTGGCAGTGTTCGTAAAATTATCTTCTTCATTCCAGGTATGGTTAATAGTTGTAAAATTTATCGGATTTTCTGATAAGGTAGTGTCTTCATACAATTCATCGCCAGGTGTGCCGATATATTCGCATACCATTACCCTGTACTGTGTGTTTTCGGTAAGGCCATTTACCACCGCAGAATTTCCGGTTCCGTTATAGATACAATACCAGTCTGAAGTACCTATTTTACTTCCGTTGCCAAATGATATATCCGCATTATATGTTGTATTATTTTCCGGTTGTGCGCTTCCTGTTGTTCCCTGTCTCATAAAAACCGCTCTGGACGTACCTGATCCATTTTCCCAGTTTATGGTTGCATCGTTGCTATTTAACCTGCCTATAGTTATTTTATCTGCCTGGAAACTTTTCCACATGAATAATGATCTATCTCTTCCGGGTGCCCCGGCGATAGCGTTACCGTTATTAACACAAACGGAGGAACCACAGTGATCATTATCACCTCTTTGCCCAAGGGATGCAACGATTTTCTGTTCCTGAATCCAAGTACCGGCGATATCTTTTCTGAACATATAGGATGATCCTGCATTGGTTGTGGGGAACGATCCCCCTGTTGAAGGATCCTCGAAAGGAGCACCGACAATTGTATAATCCCCGGATATGAAGACAGAATATCCAAATTCATCCTCTGCTTCCCTGTCACTTGCTACCAGTTTTTGTACCTGTCCCCACTGATCAAGCCCATTCTTGTCTTTTGTGAAGATGTATGCTGAACCGGCCATATCCAGGAAGTTATTTCCATCGGCATCATGATCTTCCATATATGCTCCGACAATGGCATATTTTCCAGATATACTGACAGCATTTCCAAATTTATCAGATGCCTCTCTGTCAGAAGGGACGATCTTTTTTACCTGCCCCCAGGCATTGGTTCCGTTTTTATCTTTATAAAATATATATGCTGCTCCGGCCCCGGTTAAAGAATTACTCCCACCAGCGTCTGTCGTCTCGTAATGTGCACCCACAATAACATAATGGTCTGAAATGCTTACAGAATAACCAAACTGTGCAGTTGCCTTCCTGTCACCGGCAACAATTTTTTTCTGGAGGCCCCAGTTATCCGTTCCATCCTGGTTTTTATAAAAGATATAGGCAGATCCTGAGCTGTTCAGGGAATCGGTACCGTTTGCATCATGATCCTCATATCTGGCACCCACAATGGCATAATCTCCTGAAATACACACAGAATATCCAAAATAATCTGACTTATTCCTTGTGTTTGAAAGGATTCGTTTTAATTGTATCCACGTATCATTTGCATCTTTTTTGAAAATATATGCGGCTCCTGTATTGACTAATGAGTCCAATCCGGCATTATCTTTCGTTGCTCCCCAAGCACCAATAATAGCATAATCACCTGATATATCAACTGAATATCCGAAATATTCCCACTGGCCACGGTCGGATGCCACTAATTTCTGGAATTCCAACCAGGAACCGGATATATCACGTTTAAAGATATACGCTGCCCCCGATCCAGACATATAATTATTTCCATCAGCATCATAATTCTGGCCTGGAGCTCCGATAATGGCATAATCACCCGATATGGAGACAGACTTACCAAAGTTGTCATAACCTGTTCCGTCCTGTGATGTGGAGTAGATAATCTCCAGCCAGTCTTGTCCGGATATGGTCGGGAATAAAGTCATACTAAAGATAATGGCTATTATTATTCTGAGTTTATGAAAGCTTCTCATGACGGATGAATGTTTACATAATTAAAAATATGAAAAGAATTTTCTCATTTTGAAGAGTATAAATTACGATAGTTTTTCTTAGAGGCCAAATTTTTGGTATGAATAACCTTATGGATGGTATGAAGTGTATGAAAGCGGGGATGAAAAACATGGCTGTTATTAATACAGCTTTGGTCATCTTATCCCTGGTTGCCGGGATATGGATGGATTGTTATATGATTTGATTAATTTACTCAGCCGATGATTGGGAGTTGTCGGCTGAGTGATCACACTCTTAACTCACACCCAACCAGAAGCTGACAACTGACGACCGACAACAGACAATGTCCAACCGACAACCGACAACAGACAACTTCCAACCGACAACAGACAACTTCCAACCGACAACTGACAACTGAAAACTGACAACCGACAACTGACAATCGAAAACTGACAACCGACAACTGACAACCGACAACTGACAACCGACAACTGACAACCGACAACTGAAAACCGACAACCGACAACTGACAACCG
>LJUQ01000245.1 GCA_001304505.1 Bacteroides sp. SM23_62_1 | reverse complement strand
AAATGGATCAAAATACAACTTTCGACAGCAAAGACTTCCGCAGTACAGTTCCACGTTTATCACCTGAAAATCTTAAAGCAAACCAGTCATTTGTAGATTTGCTGGTACAGGTTGCACAACAGAAAAATGCTACACCTGCCCAAATTGCACTCGCATGGTTACTTGCTCAAAAACAATGGATTGTTCCGATTCCTGGCACTACAAAGTTGAATCGTTTAACCGAGAATCTCGGAGCCGTAGCTGTAGAACTTTCATCAGGGGAACTTCAGGAAATAAACACTGCTTCATCAAAACTCAAGGTTCAGGGTGAAAGATATTCAGGAGGTAGTACAAAATTAATTAATCGATAAAACTATAAACAGAAATTCAAATTAAGGAAAAAAACAAAATGAATAAAAAAATTGTTAACTCTATTTCACACGTAATAAGCCATAATTCTCACCAAAAAGGTTGCAACTTTTTCTTTTCCGCTGAGCGGAACTGCGTCTTCCCGCTCTGCGGGACTTCGTCGCTTCGCTCCTAGTCTCCAAAACGAGTTTTTCGGAAAAGATGAAACCAAGGATCTTCTTTTTGGTAGTACCATTCGACTTCCTGTAAAATTCCAGAAGGTTCTCCAACAGGGGGATTTCTTTTTGGATATAGGTTTTAAAAAGTGATTTTTGTTGTTGTAATTCAGTGAGTTTATTCTTTACAAAGACTATCTCTTTATCAACACGCTCCTTCATATCTTGGTATTCCTGCGGAGTGACAACCCGATCCGTTAAATCGTTTTGAAGGTTTGATTTACGGATTTCAAATTTCTCTAGCTCCTTCTTTGTCTTAGTGCAAACAGCAGTGCAAGAAATACACCAAAAGCTAGAAAAGCCCCGAATTCCGCAAAAGTAGGTAAAGGTGCTGTTATTAATGAAATGAATCCTGCCATCGTGGTTAAGCCTGCCATCATCACAGGTGTTATGATTTTTTTCATCGTTGATGTAAATACTTCTTTTTTATCGTCTGAATACTTAAGCTCTTCATAATATTTGGCAATCACATGTATGCCATTGAACTTTAGTCCTTCTAAAAAGTATCTTTAAACCTCTTTTTTCTGGTTCAATAAGATTTAAAATATCAAGTTTACCCAAATCTAATCTGGATATTCTATATTACTTGGTATTAGTTCTGAATCTAACAAATATTGAACTTTAATTGATTGAGGTGTTTTAAACGATAAATGTTCAGTTGATTTTTATCAGGTGATCCCCATCTTCATGAGTAAAGCAAAAATTACCTAAACGGATCATTTTTTAAGGGTTTTCACTACTTTTGCAAGCTTAGCAAGATAAAATGTTAATTTTACGATATTAAAAAATTAGTCATTGAGATGCAAAACAAGAGCATGAGCTTTGATCTGACCATTATTGTTCCGGTATATAATGAAGAGGGTAATTTAGAGCGGCTGTACGAGGAACTTCTTAAATTCATGCAAGATTCACCAAAGAAAACTAAAGTGCTGTTTATCAATGACGGATCAAGGGATGGGAGCCTGCAGAGAATAAAGACAATCTGTAAAAATTCAGAATCATTTACATACTGTTCCTTTGACAGGAATTATGGACTCAGTGCGGCTCTGAAGGCAGGTTTTGATCATTCGGATACTTACCTTACCGGTTATATTGATGCTGATCTGCAAACGTCTCCCGAGGATTTCAAAATCCTTCTCGGTTACATTAATGATTATGACCTTGTCCAGGGTGTCAGGCAGGACAGAAAAGATTCATTTGTAAAGAATGCCTCCTCAGTGATTGCCAACAAGATCAGGAGAATGTTTACCCACGACAGTATGGACGACACAGGCTGCCCGTTGAAGATCATTAGAACCGATATAGCCAAAAGAATTCCGATGTTCAACGGATTGCACAGGTTCCTGCCTGCAATGGTAATGCTTCAGAACGGGAAAATACTTCAGGTGCCGGTCCGACATTTCCCAAGGATTGCCGGCAAATCAAACTTCAATCTCTGGAAACGTTTGCTGGGTCCCCTGTCAGATTGCTTTGCTTACCTTTGGATGAAGAAAAAATATATCAATTATTCAATTGAAGAATTCAGCCAGAAATCCTGATCAAATACATGAAAACCTGGATAGTTTACGCAATTGGCTTTCTGGCTCAGCTACTGTTTTCAAGCAGAATAGTGCTGCAATGGATCATTTCGGAGAAGCACAAGAAGGTTCTCACACCTAACCTTTTCTGGAAAATCAGCCTGGCTGCATCAGTACTTTTGTTCATCTATGGCTACCTGCGTGATGATTTTCCAATAATGCTTGGACAGGTAATCACATACTATATTTATATCAGGAATATCCAGCTTGAGCATGAATGGGAAAAGATCCATAAATGGCTGAGGATCTTTCTTTATTTATTCCCGACCATCATACTGATCTACGGATATAACAACAATATCATTAACAGGGAGATACTTTTTAATAAGGAGCATATTCCAACATTTTTAATGATTCTCGGCGTTGTGGCACAGGTGTTGTTCACCCTCCGATTTGTTTATCAATGGATCTACTCTGAAAGGAGGAAGGAATCCATGCTGCCGTTGGGTTTCTGGGTAATAAGCCTTGCAGGCTCCTCACTCATTTTTATTTATGCCATTTTCAGGAAAGATCCTGTTCTCTTCCTGGCACACCTTTCAGGGCTTACCATCTACTCGAGGAACATTTATATTTTAAAGAGGTATGGAGCTTAAGCTGAAATCGATCAGGCGCGAAATCATATTGTTCGTTATGGCAGGACTTCTCCTTTTTACCGGACTTGACAAGATCGAAGTGAATATAATGGAGGCCCGAAATTTTATTTCAGCTCGCGAAATGGTCGTGAATAACGAGTTCCTGTTAACTACACTTAATAACGAGCCCAGGTATCAGAAACCTCCACTCCCGACATGGCTGACCGCACTTTCAGGCTCACTCTTTGGATTCGATTCACTTTATGGAATGCGGTTACCGGTAGTTGCAATGACGTTTTTACTTCTTTTTGTTTTCTATTACTTTTCAAAACTCATCGGTTTAAACTCTGAACACAGTTTCAACAATTCACTGATACTCATCACATCATTTTATATCTTCTTTGGCGGACGGGATAATCAATGGGATATGTATACCCATAGTTTTATGATGGTATGTCTGTTCTTCATCTGGAAACTGTTCAATGAAGATTCACACCAGGTCAGGAACAGTGTTTTGTCAGGAATATTCCTCGGCCTTTCCTTCCTCAGCAAAGGTCCTGTATCCCTTTATGCTCTGATGCTGCCTTTCATTGTCAGTTATGCGATCGTATATCACTTCTCATTCAGAAAGAAGGTCCTTCCCCTGCTCAATGTGTTTGTAGCGGGTCTGGCAATAGGATTATCATGGTACATTTATGTTTTCATAAAGGATCCTGTGAATTTCAGAATTATTACGGGAAGGGAAACTTCAAACTGGACAAATTATGAGCTTAAATCCTTTTACTATTACTGGAATTTTTTCATTCAGAGCGGATTATGGACTATTCCATCAGTCACAGCTCTGATATACCCGTATCTCAAAAACAGGGTAAAGAATATAAAAGAATATCGCTTTGCAGTTCTCTGGACATTATTATCAGTCCTGTTCCTCTCCTGCGTCCCTGAGAAAAAAGCGAGATACCTGTTACCGGTACTGATCCCGCTCGCACTCACGCTTGGATTCTATATTGAATACCTTATAAAGGAATTCAGCAAAAGTATGGGCAGAAAGGAAACCATATGGACTATTTTTAATTTCGGGATTATCACTTTGGTCGGATTATTATATCCTTTTATATTATTTTACCTTTTCAGGGATAGAATAAAGGATTATCTGCTGCTCCTTATACCTTCAACCCTGATCATGTATTTTCTTTCCTATCTAATAATAAAGGGATTTATGGAACGGAATTTCAGGAAAATATTTTATCCATCTGTTTCAATATTTATTACAATAGTAATTTCGATAATCCCGATGAGAAGTCATCTTTTTACAAATGCCGGATTCGCCCCGGCCAGGAAAGCTCAGTCAATTGAAAAACAGTACAATATTAAAACTTATGGGATCTCTGAGATCGCACCTGAGATCATCTGGAATTTTGGTAAACCAGTCATAATGCTTCAGAAAAAGGATGATCATTTGGCTTTGCCGCCTGAGAAGATATTCGGACTTGTTGCAGCTAAAGGTGATTCTGCAATTATCAGAAATCTGAGTGTTAACTTTAATATTGAAAAGAAATATTTGATCGACATGAACTACGACCGGAAAGATAAAGACCGCTTGAAAAAGGATTATTATATTTTAACAAGATATTAAAGTAATCTTATTGTATTTGTTTCATTTTATCCGATAGTGTATCATCTTCTTCGAAAAATAATTAATTATGGAAATAAGGAAACTTCTCTCAGTGAATGAAATTGTAATTACTTCAGTTTTATTTATTTCTATTCTTATTGCCATCTATCTCAGGTATTTTGTCAGTATTGAATCATATCTTGAGTTTGTAAAGGAGGACGGAATTGTAGAATATTTAACTTTCTTTTTCCTGTTATTAAGCAGCCTCGTTTGTCTGTACAGACTCAATCAATACATTAAAATTAAAAAAGGCCTCTGGATCCTTACCTGGGCGATTCTGGCAGTTATGTTCTTTTTCGCAGCAGCTGATGAGATCAGCTGGGGTCAGAGGATTTTCAACATTCAGAGCAGCGAATTTTTCCTGGAGCATAATAAACAGGCTGAGACAAATCTGCACAATCTTGTTATAGACGGGATAAGCATAAATAAGCTCATTTTCTCACAGCTTATGTTCGCGGTATTGGTGATCTATTTTCTTTTTTCCCGGCTGATGGTTTCAAAGACATTGTTCGTTCGTAATCTGATAAACAGATTCCGGATACCACTTCCGAAATTATTCCACATAATAGTTATGGGGGCTGCCATACTACTTATCCTTACCATTCAAGAGATCAAGGACAGCGAACTCAATGAACTCTCGTTTGCTATGATCTTTTTCCTGATCTTTCTGAATCCTGCAAACCTTAATCAGGAAAAGTCAGACTGAATGAGTTATAAATTTCCATAAAATAAAAATACCAGTGAGGACCAGAACAGGTCACCGGCAAAATCAACAAAAAATTAATTCAGGAAATGTATTGTAAGTACCAGCTGCAGAATTCTCTGATTCCATCCTTCAGACTGGTTTGAGGTTTAAATCCGCACAATGAGTTTATCAGACTAATATCAGCAAATGTTTTGTTGACATCACCCTTATGCATTTGCGTGAATTCAATGATTGCTTTTTTACCAAGGCATCTCTCAATCTCCAGAATAAGTGAATTTACTGAGACAGGATTATTGTTACCAATATTCATTATCAAGGCAGGGGGAGTATTTTTTTGTTCTTTTAAAATACTTATTATCCCACTGATAATGTCATCAATATAGGTGAAATCTCTTTGGAGTTTCCCTTCAGCATAAACCTGAATAGGTTTATTTTTAATAATCGCTTCGGTAAATTTGTAAACTGCCATATCAGGTCTTCCCCAGGGGCCGTAAACGGTAAAAAACCTTAAACCAGTTGCAGGTATATCGTAAAGATGAGAGTAAGTATATGCCATTAATTCATTGCTCTTTTTCGTTGCCGCATAGAGGCTGACAGGTGAGTCAACATTATCTTCCTCGCTGAAAGGCACTTTACTGTTGTTACCGTAAACACTTGAGCTGCTGGCATACAATAAATACTTTACAGGGTACTGCCTGCAAGCCTCAAGAATGTTAAAGAATCCAATGATATTGCTCTGTATGTAAGCATCAGGATTTTCCAGACTATACCTTACTCCCGCCTGAGCAGCAAGATGAATTACATAGTCAAACCTTTCTGATCTGAAAAGATTTAACAGATCTTCTTTGTTTTCAATTGACATTCTTATAAAGCAGTAACCTGCATATTTTCTGCTATCGAGTAACTTGTTCCATTTACCTTCATGTCGGTCAACCCCCAACTCGTTCAATCTGGCAAACTTAAGGTTTACATCATAATAATCGTTTATATTATCAAGACCTATAACCTCTACTCCCATTTTTATAAGAGCATTGATTACATGAAATCCTATGAATCCTGCTGAACCAGTTACTAAATATTTAGGCATTGAATTTTTCCAATTAATAATTTAAATAGTTGATCCTCAATAATTCCTGTTTTTCTTATATGCTATATCGTTATATATTACATGAACCAAAGCAAGTCTATAGCAAATAAAACAAAAGGTTAAATTAAGAATTTTTTGTCTTTTCAGCCTTTCCCATGTCCTAATTTATACGCTGCATCAGAAATATTGTATTGATCCTGAATGCTATCCTCTTGCGGGATCCTGTTACTTTTTCGTTTTGGAATCCAGAATGTAGGACTCTTCGGTTCATACGTAAGAGGCGATCAATCTGAAGCAAGCGATATAGATATACTGATTGATTTTGAACCTGCCCTTGAGAACTATGATAACTATATGGCTGTTTATGACCTACTTGAACAGCTTTTTAAAAACGAAAGGATTGACGTTACCACAAAGAATGGTTTAAGTCAATATATTGGACCGATAATCTTAAATGAAGTCCAATATGTCTAAGCAGCCAGTTGAATACCTGAAACACATTCGTGATGAAATATTATTCATCTTTTAAATCACTGAAAAAAGCCTTAGGAAAGAAGAATTCCTGAATGATGAAAGCTTAAAGAGAGCTATTGTAAGAAATCTTTAAATAATAGGAGAAACCA
>LJUQ01000049.1 GCA_001304505.1 Bacteroides sp. SM23_62_1 | reverse complement strand
ACTGGCTGGTCTATATGCAGGCAAACTGGGGATTGTGATAAGTGGCCTGGTGATGGTGTATTTTTTATTAATGGGCCTGGCAGCTGCACTCGGATTATTTATTGTTCTTTATCTTATTAAGTTAATTCCTGCGCTTTACAGATGGATTCTGGCCGGGGCAATTGTAATTCTTTTGCAATTCTGGCCGGGGACAGTACAGGGGAAATTAGCTATCGCAAGCCTGACCATTTTATCAGCATCTTTTATTGCCGGACCGCTGAAAATGTTACTCATAAAAGGATGGAAAGGGAATCCGTTGAGAAATAATGTGATAAATATTATTGTGATCACACTGGGATTGTCCGGTCTTGCTTACGGCTCATACTGGTTACTCAGTGATGGTGTGAAGGTGGATATTCCGGAAAATAACTCATTAAGATCCGGATACAGGCCAGACCATATAAAATTGACTGATCCATCACAGGAAGGGAACTATACTGTTCTTGAAATCTTCTATGGGAGCGGAAAAGATAAACACAGAAAAGAATTCGGAGAGAATATTGATATAAGGACTGATTCTGTAGATGGGAGCCGGTTTGTTTCAAACTGGGAAAAATTTCATGGATGGGCCAGGACAAAATACTGGGGATTTGATGAAAAAGCACTGCCTTTAAATGCACGTGTATGGTATCCCGGTGGGAAGGGACCATTCCCGCTGGTAATGATTGTGCATGGGAATCATCTGGACAGGGATTACTCGGACCCCGGGTATGAATATCTGGGTAAATTAATAGCCAGCCGGGGATTCATCTTTGCATCAGTGGATGAAAATTTTCTGAATGGGACATGGTCCAATATATTTAAGCGCCTCAAGGAAGAAAATGACTGCAGGGCATGGCTGTTGTTGAAACATCTTGAATTATGGCATCATTGGAATAAGGATACAATTAATCCCTTTTATGGTAAAGTTGACCTGGAAAGGATTGCATTAATCGGGCATTCAAGAGGAGGTGAAGCGGTTGCTATTGCCGCTGCATTCAATCAACTGCCCTTTTATCCTGATGATGCAACTGTCTCTTTTGATTTCGGATTTAAAATCCAATCTGTCATCGCGATTGCCCCGGTTGACGGACAATACAAACCAGCAAATGTGGGAACTTTTTTTAATAACGTCAATTATTTTGTTATCCAGGGATCACATGATATGGATATGCAATCATATCATGGATCAAGACAATACCAGAGGATAAAATTTACAGATAATCAGTTTCATGTGAAGACTGGAATCTATATCTGGGGAGCCAATCATGGACAATTTAATTCTGTCTGGGGAAGGAATGATGTCGGATACCCGGGAATTGCATTGTATAATAAAAAACAATTAATGCCTGAAAATAACCAGAAAAAGATTGCATGTGTATATATCTCAGCATTCCTTGAAGCTACCTTACATGAGAAGTATGAGTATCTGGCTCTTTTCAGAGACTGGCGCTCAGGGATCAATTGGTTGCCTCAGACTATATACCTGAACCAGTATGCGGATTCATACTGCCATTATGTATGTTCCTTTGAAGAAGATATTGATCTGACTACTACGACAATTAAAAAAGGATCAATCATGATGAATAGCCTGACTGTCTGGAAAGAAAGAATGGTACCTCTAAAATGGGGACAACAGGATACAAGAGCCGTATTCACCGGATGGAATATGGAAGAAAAAGATTCACTTACAGGAAGTTATAATATAACATTTGAACTTGAAGATGAAATAAATCCGGGTTTAAATGATTATATAATTTTTTCAATGGCTGAATCGAAAGAAAGTTCAAATCCTTATCCGAGTGAAAAAAACTCAAAAAATCAAAAGGTGGATAATAATACTATTAAAGATGAGGTGGAAATTTCTATGAATACTGTCAGTGTGAATAAGAAAAACGTTGTGATAGAAAAGGATAAGAAAGGCAAAAAAGAGGAAGAGAAAGTGGTAGATTCACTCGATTTATCAATTGTTCTGGTGGATACGAACCGGAATGTTACTCAGCTTCCATTAAGCCACTATTCTTTTTTACAGCAGCAGCTGGAAGTAAAAATTATGAAAGCTGATTTCATGACTAAAAATGCCAAATCAGAAATTGTATTCCAGACTTTCTTTTTCCCCATAAGAGATTTTATTGATATCAATCCTCTATTTAATCCCATGGCTGTAACAGAAATTAAATTCGTATTCGACAAAACCACTAAAGGCGTAGTTGTAATAGACGATATTGGCTTCCGTAAAGGATGCAGCGAATAATGATTTGAATCGTCTTTTATTAATTGAGCAGGTATTTGTTTGTGTATGAAGATACCATTGCAATTGGTTAGTGGATTCAAATATTGGTGTTATAATATATATGAAACCATACAAAATCAAGGTAAAATATTAATCCTAAACAATTCAAAAAATGAAATCACAGATTAACATCAAATCAATCATGGTTATTGCTCTGATGGTTCTGGTAACCCATTCGTTATTTGCCCAGATTAGAGGTAACCAGAATCCGGTCAGGAAGAGCAGGAGTGTGAGTACATTCCACAGTATTGTTATGGAAGATGGCATTGATGCGTACATTCAGCAGGGCAGTTCACAGAACCTGGAAATAGAAACCGATGAAAACCTGCATGAATATTTGAAAACAGAAGTTAACGGAGGCGTACTTAGGATCTATTTTGACAGGGAAGTGTGGAACAGGAAAGTATCCAGAGCCTATATTACGTTTGTTGATTTAAAACTTCTGACAGTGTCCGGAGGAGGTGATATTAAATCTTCGGGTAATGTCAAGGTCGGGGATATAGAAATTACATTAAGTGGAGGTGGCGATCTGGATTTTGGACTTGAGGCCAAAAACCTGGAATGCCGTATAAGCGGAGGAGGTGATGCAAAAATCGTGGGAAAAGCGGAAGCTGTTGTTATTAATATTTCCGGTGGCGGGGATCTCGATCTGGGAGCTGAGGCAGGTACTTTTGATGGGACCATCTCCGGCGGTGGTGATGCTGATATTGCTCTGGGAGCTGCAACAAAAACAGTGAAGTTAAATATCTCAGGTGGTGGTGATCTTGATCTGGGAACCGAAGCAAAAAATGTTACGATAGGTATTACCGGAGGAGGTGATGCTGATGTTGTTGCCGGCACCCATGTAGAGGAAGCAAAGATCACTATCAGTGGTGGTGGTGATCTGGATATTGCCACAGAAGCCCGGAATCTTAATATCCAGGTATCAGGCGGGGGAGATACATATGCTACGGGATCGGCAGAAAATCTGGTAGCAGAGATAAAAAGTGGCAGTGATCTGAGTGCAGATGCACTTGTGGTCACCAATGCAAAAATAGATCTTACAGGTGGCTCATCTGCCAGATTAAATGTGACGGGAACCCTTGAGGTAGATGCATCAGGAGGAGGCAATGTATATCTTAAGGGCAATCCACAGATAAAAACTTCAAATCTCTCGGGAGGATCAAAAATCATAAATAAATAAACCACCCGGAATACAAACTTCTGCTTGAACAGATATTTTAAACAAAGAGAAACTTATGGCAGGTATATGCTGATTAAGACAGAAATAATGTATTTGTAAATTAACACCCTGTGAAGATCGGCGAATCAATTTGTATGAGACCTGTCAGCCTTTAGGTGGAATCTTGTCAGCCTGAAGCTGATCCGAGGAATATACTATTCTTTCCGAAATAGGACGTTGATATTTGAATCGTTAGAGTATAAATGGAATAATAGCTTTTCTATTGCGTGGATAATCTTCAAACTTTTCTTTGTACCATTTGTGATGATCCAGGGCCCTGGGCACGAGGTTGATCAAAGTCCATAGCGCAAAAGCAAGAGCTGCAGGGCTCCAGCACATCAATGCAAATCCTGCCCATTCAATGATCTCACCAAGAAAATTAGGGCAGGAGATATAGTGGAACAATCCTCCTACCGGAATTGTATAACCGTTAACTGAATTTTTCCGGAGAGACAACAGTATTTCATCCGATTTGATATTAATATAAATCCCGCTAAGAAACAGAACACATCCAGCAATGAACCGTGGATCTGTCAACCAGGATGTATCATATACAGGATGGACGGAACTAAAGTAATATCCGTTAATAAACCCATTCATCATATTAAATATCAGTGCAAAAAGAATGATAACCACGGGCATGGGTTTATTCCTTGTTTTGGTCCGGAGCGGGTAAACGATTGAGCGGTTTGTATAATGAAAGACCCAGAGGATAATAAAGATCCAGATTATCCCGGAGAGCTGATGTTCGCCAGTAAGTGAGAATACCAGAAAGATAATTAAAGCGGGCAGTTCCATAATGATCCAGCCGGCACGGTTGGGAATGACAGGCCCCCATCCTTTGCGGGTATGCCTGCCATACGGTGCAGGGATCTTCAGCAGAACGGGGAATAGAAGAATACCGAAACTTATCCAGATATATACCAGGTTGTAAAAATGATTCGCTGTCATAAATAACCGTTGTTTTTGAACCATTCAATGGTATCCTTCAATGTTTCTTCTATCGGCCGTGGGTCATAACCAAGTTCCTTCCTGGCTTTATCACAGGAGATCATACGATGGCTGTGTTTAATGATATCAAGGGATTCGGAAGTATATAATGGTTCAGCATGTCGCAACCAGGCATAAGCCTTCAGAAAAGGTACGCCCAACTCAGCCAGCCAGTATGGCAGAACGGTCCAGTCATTTTTTGTATTATAATATCTGGAAATAATTTTAACAAGATCAGGCAGGGCAACCCATTTGCCAGATAAAAGATAACGTTCTCCCGCTCGTCCTCTATCAATAGCTGATACCGTCCCGGATACAATATCACGGACATCCACCCAATCATAACCACCTGCTACCAGCCCGGGAAGTTTATTTTTACAGATCTGGATTATTGCTCTCCCCATTAATGAAGGAGCAAAATCGTATGGGCCAACAACAGAAGTCGGATTAATGATTAAACCATCAAGTCCATCCCTGATAGCTTCCATGACAATCTGCTCACTGAGTGCTTTTGACCGGTTATAAAGGATGTGATCATTCAGTGCAAGCATCCTGGATTCGTCCAGTATCTCATCAAAAGGTTCCTGTACCAGTGCATGTATTGAACTGAAATGAATGAACCGTTTGACAGGAATTTTCTTCAGGATATCAAGCAGATTCCTGGTACCATCTATATTTATTGCAAGCAAATCACGGTCAGCCACTCCCCTGATTGAAATAGTTGCTGCAAGATGAATCACTACATCTGAACCGTCCACAAGTAATTCAAGTGACTTTTTATCCAGAAGGTTTCCGGAAACCTTCTCCAGTGGAATACCTTCAAGACTCTTTTGTGTACGGTTAATCAGGACCCTTACTGAATGACCTGAGGCAATGAACCACCTGCATAAATTGGATCCGATATGCCCGCTTCCCCCTGTAATAGCAATATGCATATGCAAAAACTTATTAAAAACTGTGAAAGGTAATAATTTTTGGTTGTAATTAATATTTTCCCCGTAGGAGGATTCTAAGACAATATCATAATTGCATTATATAATCCCGGGAAAATTACTTACTATTTTTCTACCTGATTTCTGCAGATTGAACCACTGATTTGCGCAGATATTTACTTTAAGCAAAAAAATATGCGAAAATCTGCGTAAGAATCTGCGCTAATCTGCGAGAACTTATCTATGTATGAATAAATGGGATCGTTTTAATACAAATCCGGAGGGATGCATATAAATTGATCTGGGAGAAGGTGGAATAATTAATGAACAGGGTCGATAAATAAATTTCGCCTTGATTCTTTTCTTTTATTTTCAAGTTGCTCAAAAGAAACAGGCTGAATAGCTTTTTTCAGGGTTGGCATATGTTCCTGCCCAACGATTGCTTCAACGGCCTTATAAAAAACCTGGTCATTGAAATCACCAAATGGTACTGCATGTATCAGGTCATCCTCAACCTGAATATCCACTGACAGGCCCTCATCAAAATCAGTATATCCGTCAGCGTTAGCGTATTTCATTACAACAGGAACAAGTGCATAGTTGTGCCTTGGGGAATCGTCCGTATCAGGTATGATCCAGGCACCGGTATATTTACCATAGGTGTTCTGACCTACCAGAATGACTTCCATATAAGGATACAAACCTGAAATGGTAAACTCACAGGCAGACGCTGTCCCCTTTGTAGTCAGGAAATATATTCTGTTGAAATTAATATTCTGCGGATTATCAGGAAACTTGAGTACCAGATTTTCGGAATTGGGACCTTCATGTTGCAGGAAATAATTTCTGTACAGACTGTTGTATTCAAAACGTACGAGTACTTCATGATTCAGGACAACCCTGGCAGGTGCAATTGCAGAGGCCAGAAATCCTGCTGCATCAAGATCACCACCGGGATTATAACGCAAATCAACAATCAGGTCAGTAATACCTGAGACGGAAAAAGTATCAAAAATATTCCCAAGGGTACTCAGATATTCATTGGATTTTCCTGCTGTAAATTCAACATAAACAAGATAACCGATCTTGTGATTTTCAATTTCTTTAATTTCATAATAAATAGCCGGATCAAGGGCAAGAACTTCGGCAGTCATGCTTAATTTAATATCGGTCTTGGCAATTCCGTCGTCCATCAGCTCCCCAAGAGTAACAGTCTGAATTTCAGAGCTATATAAAGTGTAATAATTATTAATATCAAGGTCTATCCCGTTAATTGAGACAATAATATCCCCTCTTTTAAGGCCCGCAAGATCTGCCGGGGATCCGGGGAATATATATTCAACAATAATAAAAACCCCATCGGTATTTGAAAAACGGCCGAATGCCGGCGAATACCCCATCGATTTACCAACTCCATAATACTGATTCATCAAGCCTTCATAATCATCATCAAGCCACGAAAAGCGATCTTTTGTGTAAAGGAGTTTTTTGAAAAAATTCTCCGGATCCAGTTCTTCATCAGGATTAAGATTCTGGGGGATGTAAATGCTCCAGAAATATACTTGGTTCATCACATCCCATATCCAGTTATTGATATATTTTATTTCTTCACTTATTCCATCATCATTACCACCCGGCCCAGGGAGATCTTTCTCGCAGCCAGACAGTAGAATTAAAAACACATAAACAGTCAGAATGAATAAAAACGATTTCTTCATTAAAGTCATTCTTTTAAAGATCTTTTTCCTTGCATGGACCTGGATTTATCTCTGCCATGGGTAGCAATTAACCATAAGATACATACGTTAAATGACTGGAGTCAGGAAAATAATAAATACGATTTTATACATATTTTAAAGCAATCCTTTTGCACGACATATTCCAGCATAAGAATAAGCAAATGTAGAAGAAATTTAGATAAGCTATAATAAAAAAAGGTAATCTTCTGAGGGTGCTGAGATGAAAAAAAGAGGAATGGAAAAATGTGACTTTAATTTTTGTTTCCGGCTCACTTATTTTTAATTCAGGATTTCTCAGCATTTTTTCAAGTATTATTCTTACTTCAGGAAAAAATATATTTCGTTTTCCTCAATACCATTTATAAAACCTTAAACCGATCAGGAAACAGCATATTCCCAGACCGGCCAGTATAGCAGAATTGCCAGCTACCTGCAAGAGTCCTGCTCCTTCAATAAAAACGCTTCGGACAGAATCTGCCATCATTGTAAGGGGCATTTTTTTAATGATGGGAATAGCAAAATCTGGAAAGTTATGGTAGCTGAAAAAGATTCCTGAAAGTATCATCATGGGCATTGTGACGACATTGATCAATCCCGTGCCGATTCTTGAGTTTGCAGTTCGTGATGAAATAAGAATTGCCAGGCCACTGAAACAGATATTACCGGCCAGGAAAATAGTAATCAAAGCAAAAATGGTTCCCTGTACAGCGATGTTGAAATATAAATAAGAGAATGTGTATAAAAGTGTTGCTTCAATTATTGTGATAGACAACCTTGCGATGAAGAAAGAGATCAGGAACTCGGATTTCAGCATTGGTGTGGCCACCATCCTGCGCATCAGTTTTTTCGACCGCATCTCTATCAGCGCATAACTGATTCCCCAGAGAAGGGAATTCATAACCCCGAGAGCGATCAATCCCGGGATTAAAAAATCGATATATCGGTTACCTTTCTGGGTAAGCGGATTAATAGAAGCAGCCTCATACTCCATCTCGTGATTGTTCATGAATGATGAGAGCATGATAAACAACATTTTTGCCTGTGGATTAACGGGATCGAAAAAATATTCTATACTATCGGGGTACTCTTTGAGGATCATATTGACCTGTCCCCTTTTGAGCATCAATATAGCCTCATCCCAGTCAGTGAGGTTGAACCTGAAGGCGGTCTTGCCGAGTTTGTCGGCAATAATTGTTTTTTCATAGCAGACCAGCTCTTTTCCATCTTCCTCCTTTCTAACAATCCGGGTGTCACTTAAAAATTCCCTAAAGGGAGCATATTTTGTTATTGGACTTTGGATGAGTGCAACCTGCTGAACCAGTTCACTCTGTTTTGAGAATGCTATCCCGAGCACCCAGGCGATAGCTACCGGGAATATGATCGACCAAAACAGGATTCCAGGCTCACGGATAAATTCCCTGTAATGAATAAGTATCAGTTGTATAAACGAATTGCGTCTCAGCATAAACTCCAGTTTAATCTGTCAACCTTCTTCCTGTAAGTGAAACAAAGAGGTCATCAAGGGTCATTTTACGGCATTCCAGCCCGATGATTTTATGATTATCCGGATCTGCCCTGTCAAGTATGTCCGGCAGAGCCTGAAGGATCTCAGTTACCAACAATGTAACCTTTTTCCGGTAGGGATCCCAGTTTAATTTTTTAAACCAGGGATAATTGTTCAGGTTCAATGTTTCAGGATCTCCATCAACAATGAATTCAATAATTTCATCACTCTGGTTCACCGTAAGCAGTTCTTCCAGTGTTCCCAGAGCCAGAATTTTTCCTTTATCCATAATTACGATCCTGTCGCAGAGAAAGGATGCTTCCTCCATATAGTGTGTGGTGAGTATCATGGTAGTGTGCTCATTCTTTTTAAGGTCCAGGAGTATGTCCCAGATTTCCCGCCGGCCATTGGGATCCAGCCCACTTGTTGGTTCATCGAGCAGCAGTATTGAAGGAGAATTCATCAGGGCGATTCCCAGGGCCAGTCGCTGGCGCTGTCCTCCTGAAAGATTTACGGTATAAGCCTTTCTCTTATCCTGCAGCCGTACGAGTTCAAGAATCTCTTCAATCCTGCCTTCACCAATACCATAGAAACTGGCAAAAAGCCTTAACGTTTCTGAAGTTGTCAGCTTATCAATAAACCTGGTTTCCTGTAAAGAAATTCCAAGGATGCGGCGAAGGAAATGTTCATTGCCTTTCCAGTGCCTGTTCATGATTAAAATCTCCCCCGTGTCCGGCTTTTGGAGTCCCTCGATCATTTCAACAAGAGTGGTTTTACCTGCACCATTCGGGCCAAGTAGAGCCAGGAATTCACCCTGTGGGATCGACAGGTCAATACCATCCACAGCCTTCACGTCCCTGAAGTACTTTCTGACACCGGTAATCTGTATGACAGGATCTTTATCCAAGGTGCTGTATAAAATAACTGCAAAAGAAACAAAAATACCCGGGAATTGTTGCAGGGGAAAAAGAAAATTTGAACAGCAAAACCGGGTAATTTGGTTCCTGGTTCCTGGTGGATCGGTGCCTGGAGTGGGGGTAAAAGGTTGCTTGTTCCTGGTTCCTGGCAGGCGAGAACCTGGAGTGGGGGTAAAGGATTCACTGTTCCTGTTTCTCGATGGGTATGGGAATAATGGTTCCCGGTGGTCGGTAATTTAAGACAAAGAGCGTGGGTGTGAATTAAATGATGTGGACAGATGACTGAATCGAAGGCCTTATGGTTCCAGACTGCACATTACAACAGGCTCACTTTACGGTAGTCTTACAATATGCAAAAATCAATTAATATGAGATTTATTTTTAAAAGATTTTTAAATTTATTCAGAGAATAAAATAATGAGAAAACTGATTATTCTTCTTCTTTTCTCCCAAATGTTTAAATATTCAGCAGCACAGGATATAGATTCTATTATTGATGTCCGTGACAGTCAGATTTATAAGATCGTAACAATCGGACAGCAATTCTGGATGCAGGAGAACCTGAATTTTGGAGTAAGAATCGCCGGAGGAATTAACCAGGCCAATAATAGTGTGATTGAAAAATACTGTTACAATAATAATGAGAGCAATTGTAATGTATATGGCGGATTATATCAGTGGGATGAGGTGATGGATTATAGTCCTTCCGACACAGGGAATCCGGGTGTAATCCGTGGAATATGCCCATTTGGATGGCATATCCCAACAGATGATGAGTGGAAAGAACTTGAAAAATATCTTGGAATGACGCAGGCTGAAGCTGATCTGGAAAATACATGGCGGGGAACCGGTGTTGGAACAAAACTGGGATCAGGTGGCACATCAGGTTATAATGCACTTTATTCAGGACGGGTTTCATCCTCCGGATCTTTTTCATTATTAAATGAATATGAATATGTATGGACATCGACTGAATATGATGACTACGCCTGGAGAAGATGCTTGAATAAATATGCAAATGATGTAGGAAGATGGAACACTTTTCTTAAAAGTTACGGATTTTCAGTACGTTGCATCATAGATACCTCACAATTCAGCTATTTATCTGCACTGGATAGGAATTTCAGAACAATCTCAAAAATGGAATTTACTGATGAAAAAATCGCAGATACACTAGTCCTGGTAAATTCATCTGCAGGGAAAATAATCAACATAACTTCTATTAATACTACTACTTCATCATTTAAAGTCAATACGTCTTCGTCTGTTATACCACCGGGTGACAGTCTTTTTCTGTATATCACATTGAATGCAGTTGAGACAGGTATACATTATACAGATACTCTGTTTATTGAAAGTGATGATCCATATAAATCAACCTTGATAATACCATTAAAAGGTTATCTGGAGCCGGTTATTGCAGATATTTGCATAATAACCGTTGATACTGTATCAGGAAAGAATCTTATAGTCTGGGAGAAAGATCCTTACGCAGGGACTGCTTTTTATAATATTTACAGAGAAGGTTCAATTATAGGGCAATATGATTTGATTGGAACCAGGACATACAATGAATTAAGCATATTCACAGATTCTACTTCCATGCCTGCAGCCAGGACTTATCGTTATAAAATCACGGCTGTGGATACCGTTGATCATGAATCTCCCAAGAGCCCATATCATCGACCTTTACTCCTTTGCTATAACGGTACATACGAAGGAGTACATTTACACTGGGTAGAATATGAAGTAGAAGGAAAATTAATGGATTTTGAAGCGTATGAACTATACAGGGGTTTTGATCCGAATTCTTTAACTAAAATATCTGAAATACCAGCTGATGTGGAATCTTATACAGATACAGATTCAATTGCCCAAAAGAAGACTTGTTATTACCGGCTTGCTGGTAAAATCACTACTCCATGTTGTCCCACGATTAACAAGAAATTTGATATCGTGTTTACCCATACATTTTCCAATATAGAGGATAACAAGCTATGCGCGGGATGTGATGTCACACCCCCAACTGTTCCTGATGGATTACAGGCAACCGTTAATGGAAATATAATCACCCTGTTCTGGAACTCATCAGTTGATGACAGTGGAGTTGAAAAATATAATATCTATAATGAGAATCACAACAAAATCGCAACTGTTTATGATACAACTCATGTTTTTACCGGGTTAGAATATGACTCGACATATTATTTTTTGATTACAGCGGTCGATTTATCGGGAAATGAATCGGGAGAAAGCAGTATGATTAGCGCAACCACACATGAAATAACCGGTATAAATGATTTTATACAAAGTCAGATTATAATTTATCCAAATCCTTTCAACAGATCCACAACTCTTCGGTGGAATAATCCGGAAGGTAATGCATATACACTTTATATCACTGATCTTTCCGGCAAGGTATACAGGGTTGTGGAGGACATTAATACATCGGAATATGTATTGAAAAAAGGAGAATTACCTTCCGGATTATACCTGATAGAACTCAGGGGATCTGAAATTTACAGGGGGAAGATTATCCTCAACTCTAACTCACATTAATCAGGAACCAAGAACCAGCAACCAGGAACCATAAAAACCGGCTGCATGCAGCCGGTTTTTATGGTGGGACGTACTGGAATCGAACCAGTGACCTCATGCCTGTCAAGCATGCGCTCTGAACCAACTGAGCTAACGCCCCAAAATTTCCATAAAATTACGAAATTAAGATTAAACCGGAATTCTAAACTTTCAATAGATCTGTAAAATTCGAAATATCGAAATTCCTAAAGATGAAATTTAAAAAGAAAACACACTCACGTTAGTTTTTGTTTTTTAATTTCGGATTTCGATTTTCGTTTTTATTTCGTATTTCGCATGTTTCGAATTTCGAATTTAATACAATCTCAATGTTACACTAGCCACTGAAGATTTTAAATGCCTTTCAATGCGACCTTCTCATCTGTACTTTGAATATATTTCTTTGCTTTATCAGTCCTGAATTGCCAGCAAACAGATATATAAAACATATTAAGTCTGGTATAATCAGAGAAACTCACACTACTCTGACCGAGATCGGGACCCGTATAATCCAGGTTCAGAAAATCTCCCAGGTAGTATTTGAATTTCAGATTAAAACCTTTTGGAAACTGAATTCCGGCAAATACAGAAGGGACAAAAAGTTCGGTTTTGTTACTGAACCATTCTGTGTCTTTAATTTTGGTACCTTTCCTGTCATTACTATACCACCTTTTCCCTTTATAATGGAATAACAATTCATATTCACCACCGCCGAAAATGTACAGGTGATTTTTAAAAGAACCAAGCTTTAAAGCAATTGGCACCCCCAGTGTATAGGAACGACGAATTGTTTTCTGCGGGATATCTTCATCATATATGAATCCTACATTCCTGATGGCCAGGCCGGTATAAAATCCCAGGTTATCGATAATATCGAAATGGTAATATTGCCCCCAGTGAAAAAAACAGGTAAATCTCGGGGGAGTATTGGTAACATTTGAATTGGCCAGTTCAACATCAGCAAACTGGAATATTAAAGCCCCGCTGGTAACGGGATAGACTTTCTGTGCATCTATATCTATAGAAATGAATAATACACAAACAATTAGAAGAACGGTATGTCTTTTCATATTCAATTTTTTATTTGACAAAACTAAAAATTTTTTTACACCGGTCAGGTTTCTTTTTTGAATGTTTCGATACTCGATTTTATTTCGTATTCCGCAAATTTCGATTTTCGAATTTTACTCATCCGATTCTCGATTTTAACCCACCTGTTCTTCAACGAGCCTGTTGAATTGATCCATTAACAGCCTTAAAACTTTATTCGAAACACCAAAATTAAGATGATCAATTATGGCAATTGGTAATACCTTCGGTGATGTACCGGTCAGAAAGGCAGCATCATATTCTTTCAGGTTATTCACATGAATATCTTTTTCAATGACGGCAAGATTATTTTTTTTACAAATCAACAGCACGTATTTCCTGGTAATACCGGGCAGAACTTTGTCAGCAGGAGGTGTATAAACCTTATCATGACGGATAGTGAAAAAATTTGCCCTGCTGGCTTCTGTGATAAGGTTGTTTTCATCAACCAGCAATACCTCATAAACATGCTTCTTCTGGATTATCTCATTAACATCAGCGCGGAAACCCGGCTGCCAGATCTTTTTATTAGGATCTTCACGGATAAAGGGATAGGTTATCACCTTTACACCATATTCATAATCACTGTGATTTGGATACAGGTGTGGGACAAAATAGGCCAAAAAATGATGTTTCTTTCCATTGATGAAATTAAATACGATTTTGACGGTTCCTTCAGAGATTCTGTTCAGGTCGGGAAGCCTCCTGATCATTTCGGAGATTTCGTCTTCCGAATACCAGATGTTCAACCGGGCGAGCCGGGAAGAATTTATCAGACGTTTGATATGATCATCTGCAAATAAAAATTTACCTCTGATAACACGAATCACCTCGTAGAGTGAGATTCCCTCATTAATCAGGACAGGATGAAAATGCTCGCAATCCGCAACCCTGCCGTCAAGTATGAACTTACTATATATGCATTCTTTCATGAAGGATATAAAAGGACATGAAATTATTTCATGAAAAACTTCTTAAAGACCCATGAAAAAAACTTCGTGGTAGTTCCCTGCTGTAAAGTCTAAATTTGTTAAATGGTTTGAACAAATTTAAACTTTTTACAGAGGAAAGATAGAAATTTAAGTTCAGGATTTATTTGCTCAACCCAATCCTGGATTATGATGTATGAGTATCTTCCTGACTGATACCTTGAAGAGGATTATTTAAGGTATGGCTTCTTCAGGGCCAATTTCATTTCCAATCTGATAACCTGTCCATTCTTTCTATCTTCATACTCTTGTCCCGATACCCTTCGACTCCAGGAATGGCAGTAGTCTGTAATCTCATCGCCATTTCTTGAATGCCCGCAAAACAATGGCATCCGCCTCAGGCGGATTACCAGCTTTCCTGTACCTGCATTCTTGCGAACTTATAATCCTTGGTTAATAATAATGGGGCAAACTCAGCAAACAAATAAAAATTTATTTTGTAATATATTGAATATGAATTAACTTTGGTTAAATATTGATAAATTTATCTGGTGCAACCAAACACCTGGTTTGAGAGTCTTCAGAATCCAAAAGTTGCACAGAATCATGAATTTATTTATATTGTGTTGGTTTTTGGAATACCAGGGTTAATAAAAGCCTAAAAGAGATGGGTAATAAACTTATTTTTTTTGTTGATGATGATAAGATGATCCTGAATCTGCTTGAATATACTTTTAAGAGCAGGCAGGGGATTGATGTTAAAACATTCTTCTCAGGAGAAGAATGCCTTCAGCATATGCATCTTAAGCCGGATCTGATTGTACTTGACCACCTTTTCCCTGAAAACAAAGGTCAATTGAGTGGATTGGAAACACTTAAAAAGTTAAGAAAAGCTGATCAGAAGGTGACTGTGATTGTTCTTTCAGCCCAACAAGATGAAAAACTGATCCCGGAATTTCTCAAGAACGGTGCAAAAAAATATATATCCAAAGACGACTATTTCATAGATGACCTGATCGAATCAATTGAGGCAGAAGTTGAAAGTTAATTCCTTCCTTTTTACACTGTCCCGCGATTGATATCAAGAGTTTTAATTTTAATAAATTAATTGGCATCATTCCTTTGAAGGATTTTCAAAACTCCTTTATATTACTCCAGCTATTTAACCCCTCCTCTATGCTCCGTGCCCCATGTTCCACGCCCTATGCTCTTAATTTGGGAATTAATCCTTTTGTATATCCATTATAATTTTTACTTTTGCACGATTAAATTTGAAGGATGTGGGAGGATTAAGGAAATATTCTATTCCTTTCAAAGGATTAGTGGATGGACAGCACGGATTCAGATTTGAAATTGACAAGACATTCTTTGATGAGTTTGATTCATCGGAAATTAAAACAGGTAAATTAACGGCAGAGATCAACCTGTTGAAGGAACCACAACTTCTGGAAATAGAGTTTGTAATCCATGGAGTAGTTGATGTGATATGCGATCGTTGCCTGGATAATTTCGGGCTTCAGATTCAATATAAAGGAAGCCTGTTTTTTAAATTTGGAGAAGTAAACAGTGAACTGACGGATGAAATCATCCTTCTTTCAGGCGGACAAACTGAAATAAATGTTGCTCAATATCTTTATGAATTTATTCATCTATCACTTCCCTATACAAAAGTACACCCGGTTGTTGATGGTATCAGCGGGTGTGATCCGGACATGATTGAAAAGCTGGATGCATTAAGCATAAAGGGATCAGTTACAGAAGACAGTGACCCCAGATGGGATATACTGAAAGAAATAAATAATAAAAATTAAATTATAAATGGCACATCCAAAACATAAAACATCCAAGCAAAGAAGAGATAAAAGACGAACACATTATAAGGCCAAAGAACCTACTCTGGCTACATGCCCGACTACCGGAACAGTTCACCGTTACCACCGGGCATATTATGTGGATGGCAACCTCTATTACAAAGGCAAACTTGTGATGGAGGAAGAAGTAAAAAAATAATTGAATTTCAACTCCTTCGTCTCTCGCATGCAGTGTGGTAAGCACATTATAAGTTGCCTTTTATCTGAACGAACCATTCAAAACGTACTGTTGGTATGTGTCCATAGGCCCTGTTTTGAATCGTCGGTTTGGAGTCATAAAAAAACAGCCGGGAATAATAGGACTAACCCGCAGGAATATCTATCCTGACGGGTTTGTTTATAATTATTAATTAATAACTGAATATTTTATCCAATGTCAAAGATCAAAGCAGCTATAACAGGTATTAATGCTTTTCTTCCGGATTACAGGCTAACGAACGATGAATTGAGTACAATGGTAGATACCAGCGATGAATGGATCATGCAGCGGATTGGGATCAAGGAAAGAAGAATTATGAAAGACCCTGATAAAGCAACCGCCTATATGGGGACAAAAGCCGTTAAGGGTCTCTTGGAAAAAACAAATACGCGGCCGGAAGAAATAGAATTACTGATCACTGCTACGATTACACCGGATATGATTTTTCCAACAACATCCAATCTCATTGCATATAAAGCTGGATTAAAGAACGCATGGACTTATGATATGCTTGCTGCCTGTTCCGGTTTCCTTTTCGCACTGCAGACAGGAGCAGCATTCATTGAAGGAGGGTATAAAAAGATTATTATTGTTGGTGCTGATAAGATGTCCGCCATAACGGATTATTCAGACCGCACAACCTGTCCTTTGTTTGGAGATGCTGCAACGGCTGTTCTGCTCGAACCAACTTCAGAAGATGTTGGGGTTATGGATCATATTTTCCATACAGACGGATCAGGAGGTAAACACCTGTACCTGAAAGCAGGAGGATCATTACATCCCGCTTCACATGAAACAGTTGAAAAAAGAGAACATTTTGTGTACCAGGAAGGACAGGCCGTATTCAAATTTGCAGTATCAAGGATGGCTGATGTTTCGGTTGAAATCATGAAAAAACATGGTATATCACCGGATGAGCTAACCTATCTTGTCCCTCATCAGGCTAATATGAGGATTATTGAAGCTGTTGCCCGACGAATGGGCTTAATAAAAGAAAAAGTAATGATAAATATTCAGAAATATGGCAACACCACTGCTGCGACGATCCCTCTGTGCCTCTGGGAATGGGAGGATAAGTTACGCAAAGGAGACAAACTGGTCCTTTCAGCATTTGGTGGGGGATTTACCTGGGGAGCAGTATATATCAAATGGGCCTATGATCACGTATCGTGAATTGGTTCGTTGGTAAATTGGTTTATTTGTGTATTGGTAAGTGTGGGTGAAGAGTGTGGAGTTTGACATGGAGCTGGGGAAAAGGTAGAAGCCAAATGATTTTTGTTTTGCATGATCTGTAGTAGGATTTGCAAAATACCAGCCTTGACCATGACAAGTTTACATGAAAATATTCTTGGAATACCACTTTGGATAATCCTTATAAATACGCAAGTAAGCTGATATACTAACAAACGATTTAACCAATAAACCAATTAACCAATAAACAAAAATTAATATCTTTGGATTTCTTAAAAGCTTGTAAGAAATCTGAATAATTGAAATAATAGAAATACGATGGCCAAAAATAATCATGAAACTGAAGCAAACGGGATTAATATCATTGGAGTAGGGACTGAAATAAAAGGTGATATTATCTCAAATGGCGACATACGTGTAGATGGCAGCCTGGCAGGGAAACTTTCAACAAAAGGTAAAGTCGTAATAGGTGTTACAGGAAAAATAAGAGGTGAAATAAATTGTAAGAACTCAGATGTCGAAGGTTATATAGAAGGCAAGATTACTGTTGTACAGTTATTATCTTTAAAAGCCACTTCCCAGATTCTTGGAGACATCGTTGCTACCAGACTGGCCATCGAACCCGGATGCAGATTTACAGGTAATTGTGATATGAATGCCGGGACCATACCTAATGAAGAAAAACAAAAGGACGAAAAAGAAGAAAAATCAGTTGTCAGGGCTGAATAATTATGTCAAATATTCCACCCTGGCATTTCAGATGATAGCCATTATCCTGCTGGGTGTTTTTGGAGGTATTCAGCTTGACAAAGTAGTACCCATGGAATTCCCGCTGTTCACTGTTCTTTTTACTGTTCTTTCAGTGATTCTATCAATGTATTATGCCATAAAAGACCTGATTTAGATGAAATAATTTAATCAAATGGTCGTCTTCCCCACCCATCTTAAAAAATTTATCACTCTCCTGATTATTCTCACTATCACGATCTTCACCGCCGGGATGATCATATTTCATACAACTTTAAAAGAATATTATTTTACCGGGTTTCCAATTCTGCCATTTTTCTTTTTTGGTATTACCCTTTTCATTCATATGCATCTTCTTAGAATAAGCAGGGGAGATATTAAAAAATTTACACCCCGGTTTATCGGTACAACAGGAATAAAAATGATTATATATTTTGCACTTATTGCATTATATTTACTCATTGATAGACGTAACCCGGTTTCATTTCTTATTTGTTTTCTTGTCATGTATCTCTTGTATACCATTTTTGAGATTGTATCAGTCTTACAATATTTAAAAACAAATAAATAACCAGGTGAAGAATTATCCTTAAGAGGTTCATATTTAACCTGATATGTCAGTTAATCAGCAAAATTAATTTATTGAAGTTTGCAAAGCCACAACCTGGCACATGAATAAAAATAATCTCTAAGTATGTAATTGTTTCAGTTTCAGAATAGGTTAAAAGCTGATAGTTTTTATTATTTTTAGAATTTAAATTAAGACACATTTGTGAAGGTTTTAAGAAAAATATTATCCTATTGTCTGGGTGCGATTTTCTTTTTTATAATTATTGCTGCCCACCCGCAACAACATGAACCTGAACAACAAACTGGACAACCTGAAGAACATTTTACTTCCGGTGAACACGATGAAACATCCGGAGAGGAAGCTTTTGTGCCCGGTGAATTCATACTCGAGCATATTGGAGATGCATACGAATGGCACATTCTTTCTTACAGGAATTTTCATCTGACCCTGCCATTACCGGTTATTGTCTTCAGTCAGACCAAAGGATTAAATATATTTCTGTTCAGTAAATTACATCATGGTCATGACACTTACAATGGGTTCAAATATGAAACAGCAGGTGAAAATGAAGGCAAGGTAGTAGAGATCCTTGAGGATGGCACCACTGAACGGCCATTTCTGGACATTTCCTTTACAAAAAATTGTTTTGCAATCCTGGTATCGGTTCTCCTGATGCTCTGGGCTTTCATCTCTGTTGCAAAAGCATACCGACAAAGACCTGGAAAAGCTCCAAGGGGCCTTCAAAACTTTGCTGAACCTATCATTATATTTATACGGGATGAAATTGCAATTCCTTCCATAGGTAAACAGAAATACGAAAGATTTCTCCCATTCCTGCTTACAATTTTCTTTTTTATCTGGATCAACAACATGATGGGGCTGATCCCGATATTACCCGGCGGAGCTAATGTTACAGGGAATATTACGGTGACTATGTTACTCGCTATCTGTACTTTCACCATTACCGCAATCAATGGTAACAGGAATTACTGGAAACATATCTTCAATCCACCTGGCGTTCCATGGTGGCTGAAAATCCCATTACCCCTGATGCCAATCATTGAAGTTGTTGGCATGATTACAAAACCGTTTGTGTTAATGGTCCGTCTTTTTGCCAATATAACAGCAGGACACATTATTGTACTGGGCTTTTTCAGCCTTATATTTATTTTCGGACAGATGCAGGTGTTTTTGGGTTATGCTGTTTCACCCATTACTATCATTTTTACCATTTTTATGACTTTTCTTGAGTTGTTGGTAGCCCTGATCCAGGCATACGTATTTACCTTGCTGTCGTCGTTGTATTTTGGGATGGCAACTGAAGAACATCATTGATGAAAGATAAAAGATAAAAGGAAAAAGATAAAAGATAATAATCAGCTACTAATTTTCATTTTAAAACGAAACGTTATGACTACTATGATGGTTTTGTTACAGATTGCTGAATTAGCCAAGTTTGGTGCCGCGCTTGGTGCAGCGGGTACAGCCATTGGGGCTGGCCTGGGAATTGGGAGGATTGGTGGCACCGCGATGGAAGCTATTGCACGACAGCCTGAAGCTGCCGGTGATATACGATCGAATATGATCGTATCTGCCGCGCTGATCGAAGGGGTTGCCTTCTTTGCAGTGGTCGTCTGTCTGCTCATCCTCTTTATAGGATAAGGGATGTATTGCTGTACGGCCAGTTATAATTGCTGGCCGTGCAGCAACTTTATGAATCATAAAAAGTTAAAAAAATGGAACTGATAACTCCCGGAATAGGATTGCTTTTCTGGATGCTGCTCATGTTTGGGATTGTCCTGTGGCTCCTGAAAAAATTTGCATGGAAACCCATTATGAATGCTTTGAAAGAGCGTGAGATGTCCATACAGGAAGCATTGATGTCGGCAGATAATGCCAGGAAAGAAATGGAAAAACTTCAGGCCGATAATGAAAAAATTATGGCTGAGGCGCGAGCCGAAAGAGACACAATTATCAGGGATGCCAAACAGGCAAAGGATAAAATGGTCAATGAAGCAAAAGAACAGGCTTCCGATGAAGCCAGAAAAATTATCCAGGCTGCAAGGATAGAAATAGCAAATGAGAAAACAGCAGCCATCAACGAAATTAAAAACAAAGTTGCTGAAATATCTATCCAGATCGCAGAGAAAATACTAAGGGAGAAACTTGCGGACAGTAAAAAGCAGAAAGAGATGATAGAAAAATTAATTAAAGAGATAAAACCTAATTAACCTTTATCCTAAAATTGAATTAGCAGAACAGGATATATGAATAACGGCAAAATATCGGTCAGGTATGCGAAGGCACTGATAATGAGCGCAAAAGAGCAAAAACTCCTGGATCCAGTAAGAAAGGATATGGAATTATTACTCAAGACACTCAGAGCAGTGCCTGAACTGCTACAATTATTGGAAAGTCCTGTTGTGGAACCGGCACAAAAACTGAAGGTAATGAATGCGATTTTCTCCAGTAAAACGGAAGCCTTGACACTTTCATTTATTAAGCTTGCAATTACCAATAATCGTGAAGAATATCTTCCGGGCATGGCAAGGATGTATATCGATCTTTATAAACAGGAAAAAGGAATTAAGCAGGCCTTTGTGACAACAGCTGTACCAGTCGAAAAGGAAATAAGAACTGCAATTATTAACATGATTAGGAAAGTATTTCATATTGATATTGAACTCAATGAAAAAGTTGATGAGCACATTATCGGAGGATTTATTCTTCAGGTTGAAGATCAGCTGCTGGATGCTAGTGTAACGGGGCAGATTAATAAAATCAGGAAAAGTCTCATTAACAAAACATATGAAAAACGTTAAAAACTTTATACAACATGGCTGAAATCAAACCGGCAGAAGTTTCTGAAATACTCAGAAAACAATTGGAAGGTCTTAAAACTGATGCAGAACTTGAAGAAGTAGGCACTGTTTTGCAGGTAGGCGATGGTATCGCCCGTATCTATGGTTTATCAAATGTTCAATCGAATGAACTGATCGAATTTGAAAATGGATCGATGGGGATAGTCCTGAACCTCGAGGAAGATAATGTGGGAGCTGTGCTGTTCGGTGCATCAGAAGAGATCAGGGAGGGTGACCAGGTTAAAAGAACCGGCAGGATTGCTTCCCTTGATGTAGGGGAAGGCATGCTGGGAAGGGTCATCAATACCATTGGTGAACCACTGGATGGTAAAGGTCCGATAACGGGAAAAACATATGCCATGCCACTGGAAAGAAAAGCTCCCGGAGTTATCTTCAGACAACCCGTTAATCAACCATTACAGACAGGGATCAAAGCCATTGATGCCATGATCCCAATTGGAAGAGGACAGCGTGAACTGATCATTGGTGACAGGCAAACCGGAAAAACGGCTATAGCTGTTGATGCAATTATTAACCAGAAGGAGAACTTTGTAAAAGGGGAACCAGTTCATTGTATATATGTTGCTATTGGCCAGAAAGGATCTACTGTAGCAAGTATCGCCAAAACATTGGAAGATTATGGAGCTATGCAATATACCGTGATTGTATCGGCAACTGCCTCTGATCCTGCTGCACTTCAATTCTATGCACCATTTGCCGGATGTACAATTGGCGAATTTTTCA
>LJUQ01000244.1 GCA_001304505.1 Bacteroides sp. SM23_62_1 | reverse complement strand
GTCGCAATGGTCGCAATGGTCGCAATGGTCGCAATGGTCGCAATGGTCGCAATGTCGCAAAAAACAAAACAAATAGTATCACTCACACTTCAAATCCCGTAACCCACACATCAATAAACCAATAAACCAATTTACCCTACTCCCTACTCCCTGCTCCCTGCTCCCTGCTATCAATTAATCCGTAAATTCTGATTATGAAATACATTGGCGCACATGTCAGTGCATCCGGTGGTGTTGAAAATGCACCGGCCAATGCCGTTAAAATAGGAGCGAAGGCTTTCGGCCTTTTTACCAGGAACCAGCGGCAGTGGGTTTCAAAACCACTGACAAAGGAGAGTATCACATCTTTTAGAGACAATTGTGAAAAGTATGGCTATGCACCATGGCAGATCCTGCCCCATGATAGTTACCTGATCAACCTGGGACATCCTGAGCCGGCAGGATTAAAAAAATCCAGGGAAGCATTTCTGGATGAAATGAAACGTTGCGAACAACTTGGCCTCGACAGGCTCAACTTTCATCCAGGCAGTCACCTGAACCAGATTTCAGAAGAGAAATGCATGAAGATCATTGCGGAATCAATTAATATATCCCTTGACAAGACAACCGGAGTAACAGCTGTCATTGAAAATACTGCCGGGCAGGGCAGCAATATCGGGTATTCTTTTGAACAGATCAGGTTCATCATTGATCATGTTGAGGATCAATCACGTGTTGGGGTATGTTTTGATACGTGTCATGGTTATACCTCGGGATATAATATCAAAGATCCTGGAGGTTATAACCAGACATTTCAAGAATTTGATGAGGTCATAGGTTTTAATTACCTGAAAGGTTTCCATCTGAATGACTCAAAAAAAGAGCTTGGAAGCCGTGTTGACCGGCACGACCAGATAGGGAAGGGGTTGCTGGGTGAAGAGGTTTTCAGAAGAATCGTGAATGATTCACGATTTGATGAGATCCCGATGATCCTTGAAACACCTGATGAAGAGCTGTGGGGAAAAGAAATTCTTCTGTTATATAGCCTGATTGAGTAATACTACCAGCGAACAGGGTACTTTACTTTTCACCACCTGTCAGACAGAATAGATGACATACTGCTGATTGCCGCTTAGAAAATTGATGACACATAACTTTTCAAAGAATCAGTTACATCCATGAAAAAACAGGCCCAATAATTGGTTTGAAATGATATTTTCCCTAACTTTCATTTACAATTCAATTCCACCCAATTTTTAACCTCCCATCAAATTATGTAATGATATGAAATCAATTCGTTATTTTTCATTTATCCTGATTATCAGCATTGTTTTTTGTTCCTGTTCGAAGTACAGGACAAAAGAGCTGACCGATCCTAATGGATACAGGTATGAAATCGTTACAAACGATCCCGCCGGATTGCGCATTTACACCCTCGATAATGGTTTGAAGGTCTATCTGTCGGTAAATAAAGATGAGCCGCGCATCATGACCTATATAGGAGTCCGTGCCGGCTCGAATAATGATCCGGAAGAAACAACAGGTCTGGCGCACTATTTTGAACATCTCATGTTTAAAGGAACCAGTTCTTACGGTACTGTCGATTGGGACAAAGAGAAACCGATACTGGATTCGATCTCGGCCCTGTATGAAATTCATATGAAAGAAACTGACAGTTTAAAGAGGCTTGAGCTCTACAAGCAGATTGATAAACAATCTATCGAAGCTGCGCAATATGCTATTCCCAATGAATATGATAAAATGATGACGGATATAGGGGCAAGGTATACCAATGCGTTTACTTCAAATGAACGGACCGCGTATATGAATGATATTCCTTCCAACGAGCTTAAAAAGTGGTTAACGCTGGAGACCAACCGTTTTGGAGAAACAGCACTGCGTTTATTCCATACGGAACTTGAAACGGTTTATGAGGAATTTAATATGTACCAGGACCGTGATTACAGCAGGGCAGGCATGCTCTTTGACAGGACGCTTTTTCCAACAAATCCCCTGGGAAGGAGTGTGATTGGCTACCCGGAGCATTTAAAGAATCCATCATGGGTGAATATTTTGAAATTCAAAGATACCTGGTATGTACCGAACAATATGGCAATATGCCTTTGCGGGGACCTTGATCCGGATGAGACCATCAGGATGATTGATGAAACATTTGGAAAATTCACCTATAAGGAATTACCGGAAATTAGGCAGGTGGTTGAAGAACCCATTACAGAGCCTGTTATCAGGGAAATACACGGGCCGGATGCCGAGGTAATGATGATGGGTTACCGCTGTGGCGGAGAACATTCTGCGGATAAAAAATATGTATACCTGATCAGCAGAATTTTATACAATGGCCAGGCCGGCTTGATAGATATTGACCTAATCCAGGAACAGAAAGTACTGGATGCATATTGTTATGCCGGATTCAGTTCACATTACGGACAGCTCTTTTTTGATGTTTTGCCAAAACTGGACCAGTCGCTTGAACAGACCAAAGATCTTATACTTGAAGAGATTGAGAAAATTAAGGCCGGCGACTTTCCCGATTGGATGCCGGAAGCCATTGCCAATCAATACCGCTTAAACCTGTTACGGAGATTCCAGGAGAACTGGCGGGCTTCCAGCTTCCTGAATGCCTTCATTCTTCAAAAGGAATGGCGTGATGAACTGACCTTCCCGGATGAGCTTGAAAAAATAACCAAACAGGAAATTGTAGAATTTGCCAATGACTTTTTTAAGGACAATTATGTTATTGTTTACAAAAGAAAAGGTGAGACAGAAGGACTTGTTAAGGTTGCAAAACCTCCAATTACTCCAATAACCATTAACCGGGATGATGAAAGCACCTTTTATGCTGAATGGAAAAAAATCCCCTCTGATACCATTCTTCCGGAATTCATTGATTTTGCTTCCACCATAAATATGAAAGATCTTCAGGAAGGAATCGAATTAAGCTGTATAAAGAATGATGATAATGAACTATTCAGCCATTATTATATCATTGATGTTGGCAAGAATCATGATTTGAAAATTCCTCTTGCGGTGAATTATTTACCTTATATTGGGACATCTGAACATACTGCTGCTGAGCTTAAGGAGGAATTATTCCGTTATGGACTGAATACATATGTTTACAGTCAGAATGAAAGATCCCGTATATATATTTCAGGGCTTAACAGAAATTATGAAAGGGGTGTGGAAATCATGGAAGAAATACTTACCACCTCGGTTGCAGATACTTCCTCATACCGTAAATATGTGGAACGGATTATAAAAGAACGGGATGATGCCAAACTCAACCAGAGCAGTATCCTGTGGAATGGTTTGAGAAATTATGCAATGTACGGGGAAGTATCACCCTTCACAGATATCATTTCTGAAGAAGAACTCTATACTATTGATCCTGAAAAACTTACCTCACTTATCAGCACATTGTGCACATATCCTCACAGGATCTTCTATTATGGTCCCGGAATACCGGAAGAGGTTGAATCAGTTGTCCGGAAGCATCACCAGTTACCTCCTGCATTGAGTCCTCTTCCTGAAACAAAAGTATATCCTGAACTTGACATTACTGAAAACTACGTTCTCCTGGCTGATTATGACATGTCACAGGTGAATTTGATGATGCTGTCCAAAGGAGTTCCTTTTTCTGAAGGAGTGTATCTTGAGTCCCAACTTTTTAATCAGTATTTTGGCAATTCGATGTCATCCATCGTTTTCCAGGAGGTAAGGGAAGCACAGGGAATGGCATATTCCGCATGGGCAGGATATGATCCCCCAGGCAGGAAAGACAGGTCATTTTACATGAATGGATTTGTCGGGACACAAGCAGACAAGTTAGAAATGGCTACCGGTACAATGAACAGAATCCTGAATAATCTTATCGAAAACCAGAATTTTCTGGATATTTCACGGCGATCCATACGCAATACCATAGCCACGGAAAGAATAACAAAAGCAAACCTTTACTTCCAGTGGCTATATTACCAGGATCTGGGCATCGATCGTGATATCCGGAAAGATATCTATAACATGATGGAAACGGCCTCGATGGAAGACCTGAAGACATTTTTTAACACCTATATCAAGGACCAACAATACGCCTATCTTATTATTGGCAACATCGATGATATGAACAAAAAAGTCCTGAACAATCTGGGGGAGGTTAAACAGGTAAGCCTCGAGGAAATATTCGGGTATTAGATAAAATATACTCACCGGGTGACATCAAGTCACCCGGTAAGTAATGTTACCTTAACGATGCTTTAGTAAATATATGCTCCGGTATCTCCTGGTCGAACTGTATGGCTTCGATAATAAATTCCGTACCATCACCTTTCTTCAGCATATCCTTAAAAACGATTCTTTTAGGATACCACCTGTTCCCTAATCTCTGAATATCAAATAGTTCTGTTCTTTTCAGCAATGTGCCGCTTTTTGCATACAGTTCCTCTTTCAGTGGTATATACCTTTGCTGGTCAACCCATACCTTCCTGATCTGGTATGCAACATCAGCTGCTCTCGCATTCATCTCCACGATCCAGCAATCCCGCTCCTGGTATCTTTCTGTTCCGATTACGGCAGCATGATATTTATCTGTAAGTCTGGCATCTTCCATCATATCTTCATAGGAAAGGTCAGATCCCATTACAGACTGGCGAAGCATGTGCCCGGATATCTGGATGGTCCTGTCCGTTGACGGGGAATAGATCCAAAGCTGGTCTTCAAGCTTTAACATTTTGGTTCCTGCCTCCCGTGGCGGAGACAAATATTCAGTATAAGCCTTATCATCTCCCTCGGCCCATGTTTTCGATTCAATAGTCCTGTCACCACGGGCTCCATGGATAACCATTTGGCTGGTCAATATCCTGTTCTTCGACGAGAGGTTACGGTCAATCCTGTCCATAATCTCTTCTCCGGAGGGATACTGGGCATAAAGATTAAAACTTATTAATAGTAATGCGATTGATAATGATTTCATTTTTATTTTCTTTATAATGTTGTAGGTACTATCTCCGGGTATTTTTTCTTTGAATATCCCACGATTGAAATCGTGGGTTTTGATTCTTCTCCCAACTCATAACATTCTCTCCCTCGCTTCTTCTCCCTGCTCCCCACTCCACGCTCCCTTCTCCACGCTCCATATCTATGCTCCCTGCTATTTTTATGTTTCTAATTCTTTAAACAATGTGGCTGTTTGCCTTTTATATATTCCGATTCCCGAAAGCATGGTCCCCAATGTTGAGGAAAAGAGTCCCGGTATAAAACCGATATAATAAGCTTCCGGGACTATCTTGGCATGAAAGCTCCCGGGCATCATCATGGTGGCTCCTTTCATCATGCCGCTGATATCAATGCCTTTCTCCTGTAACCAGTATGATAATAATAATCCAACAATGGTGCCAAACACAGATCCAATAATTCCGATCAGTACAGATTCATAGATCATGCTTTTGTATATATGTCCTTTAGACTCACCTATGGCCAGTCGTATCCCTATCTCACCATATCGGCGCAATCCTCCGATCAGGCCTGTATTCCACAGTACGATTGACATTGCAAAAATGAAAATAAATGCGATCAGGGAAGATACGTTCTCCATAATTGCCAGGTACCATTGTAACATTTCACTCTGGTCAGTCAGTTTCAGCATGATGGGGGAAAATTCATCTTCGGGATCCGAATATTTATTATTGAAACTGGCACTAACTGCATCTGCCTGTTCATCAATGTAATGATTACCCGGAAGATAACCCAGTATCTCTGTTGATGCATCATACATATCCAGTGCTGCCTGCGCATCCGATATATCGACAATGATTGCGCCTCTGTCCATCACGGATACACCGAACCTGATCGTTCCGGCAATTGTAAAATTATAAAAGCTCATACTGCCGTACATGGTTGATCCCATCAGGGTAACATTATCTCCGGGGCCAACTTCGAGGTTGGTGGCGAATTTATCACTGATCAATATTTCGCCCTGACTATCAGGGAGGCTTCCTCTTACCAGTATATTTTCCAGATTCAGACGTTCAGGTTCTTTACTGTCAGGAGTGAGCATGTCGACAGCGATGGCAAAGGCTGGCCCCTGGGAGCGCGTTTCTCCATTTTCATCGGGAGCATCCAGCAATCCACCGAACTGAATACGGACTGCCCATTCCATGTCAGGATATTCACTCCTGGCATCATCTAATAACTCACTCACATTTACGAGAGAAAGGTCTGTGGGCATCTGGTTCATATTATCGGCGTATACACGGGTCATGATCTTGACGTGGCCGGAAGAAAATTTCGCGGTAAAATCGGCAAAATCACCCATCACACCAGTGAGGTAGCAAACCATCAGGACCGTGAGTGTGACTCCTGCTGCTACCACAATGGCGGGCAGCAGGCTTCTCTGGCGGTCCCGTAATATTCCCTTAAACAGAAATTGTATCATTGTAATTTTCCTTTAATGGCTTCGGTTGGGTTCATTTTAGATATCTTCCTGGAAGGGAGGAAGCTGACAATAGTTGTGGTAATGATTACTATGAGCATAACTGAGAGAACCAGCCCGATACTATATACCGGGTATATTTTTTCAGCGATTGCCATTCCCAGGCTGTCCGATCCTGCTGGCATGGTAAATCCTACTTTGCTCATCCAGATAAGGAATGGTATTCCGGGTATAGCTCCGAGGATGGCGGCCAGTGTGGAATGCATAGCACCTTCCACGGTGAACAGTCTTACTACCTGCCCGCGTGTCATACCCATGGCCATATAGGTTCCTATTTCCTTCTGCCGGCGGAAAATTGAAAGCACCTGTGTGTCAAAAACTGCCAGCATAGCAAGGAGCATCAGAATAAC
>LJUQ01000243.1 GCA_001304505.1 Bacteroides sp. SM23_62_1 | reverse complement strand
AATAACATCAGTAACTATGTTACAGTATATCAATTTCTTAAATAACAAACCTTTAAATCATTTAAAATATGCGTTGGCATCTTAATAGCACAACGCGTTAATATAAGTTGCTAGTTACAAGTTATCCCGATGAAATCGGGACAAGTTAATATGTTACAAATCAGAACATTAATTAAACATAAATTGATTTCCACTATTATTTGTAATTAACATATTTAATTGTAACAAGCTGATATTTAATAACTTGTAACTTGCAACCTGCAACTAGCAACTTGAGTTAATTACTGATTTATTTTTTTAGATGATTCAATGCAAAGATGAAACCATCAATGATCCTCACGGGGATAATACTTGGAACCTTGGTATTTACCATTTTCTCCTGTTCTTCCCCTGATGCTTCCTATTCTGATCCTGCGGATCTTTGGCCCGAACCTGCTGTGACAATGAAGCCATGGACACGATGGTGGTGGCATGGCAGTGCGGTGGACAAGCAGAATATTACCAATCGGCTTGAGGAATTTGCCGAAACCGGAATCGGGGGTGTTGAGATCACACCAATCTTTGGAGTAAAAGGGTACGAGGACAGGTTCATCCGGTATCTTTCGCCCGGGTGGATGGCAATGCTCATTCATACCCTGGATGAGGCGGAACGCCTGGGGCTGGGTGTGGATATGGTCCAGGGAACAGGATGGCCCTTCGGGGGGCCACAGGTAGATAAGGAATATGCCGCAGGCAGGATCTTCATCCAGACCTACAGGGTGAAAGCGGGTAATACATTCCACCGGAACATAACCATAGATGATCCGGATCAAAAGAACCTTGCCTGTCTGCAGTTTGTTTTTGCCTTTGACGAACAGGGCAATAAAACAGACCTCACATCCGAACTGGAAGATGGCTCGCTGTATTGGACCCCGGAATCAGACCAGCTAATCTTCGCCATTTTCAAAGGGAATACAAACCAGCAGGTGAAAAGGGCGGCACCGGGTGGAGAGGGATTTGTAATGGACCATTTTTCCGAAGAAGCGCTTGCCGATTACCTTGAACCCTACGAACAGGCACTCGGTCCGGTAAAGAACCGTCTCCGTGCCCTTTTCAATGACAGCTATGAGGTTTATGACGCGGATTATACTACTCACTTTTTTAAAGAATTCCAGGCCCGTCGCGGCTATGATTTCACAGATCACTTTCCATTGCTTGTATCCGGTTCGGTCAGTGAGGATGCCCTGCGCATCCTTGCGGATTACCGCGAGACACTTTCCGACCTGGTGCTGGAAGCAATGTCTGAAAACTGGGTCAGCTGGGCTAATGACCATTCATTCCTGACCAAATACCAGGCCCATGGCTGTCCCGGGAATCTGCTGGATATCTATGCTACGGCAGACATCCCCGAATGTGAAACGTTCTATGCCACAGCTTTCGACATCCCCGGTTTGAGGAGGGAGGAATCCGATGCCCGGCAGGCGTACACGGATCTGATTATGCTGAAGTTCGCTTCTTCGGCAGCACATATTTCAGGCAAGGACCTAACCTCTTCCGAAACCCTTACCTGGCTGAGGGAACATTTTAAAACGGCTCTTTCACAGTGCAAACCCGAAGTGGAACAGATATTATTATCCGGCGTAAATCATGTGTTCTTCCACGGGTCTACCTATTATCCTGATGAGGCGGAATGGCCGGGCTGGAAATTCTATGCCTCGGTGAATTTCGTCCCCACCTATACCATCTGGAAGGATGCACATTATATGTTCGATTATATCACCCGCTGCCAGTCCCTGCTCCAGTCTGGAAAAAGTGATAACGAGATCCTGGTGTACTGGCCTTTTCATGATGTGATCGGTGAAGACCTGAAAGGACAGCTGCTCCTCCAGCTGGGTATCGATAACAAGGACGAATGGCTGGTCACTCAACCATTCTATAATCTTACAATGACATTGATAGAACAGGGTTATTCCGTTGATTTTGTTTCCGACCGGTTCCTTGAGAAAACGGTGGTTGACGAAGGATTGATCAAAACACCAGGAATGTCCTATAAGGCTCTTGTCATTCCCGATTGCCGGCATATGCCCCTATCCACCATGGAAACGCTGCTCCGGCTGGCCGGATCGGGCGGGATTGTTGTATTTGGCGGCCTCCCTGAAACGGTACCCGGATATCACAGACACGAGGAAAGATCCCACCGGCTCCTGGAAATGATCTCCAAGGCAGGGGATGACCTGGTATTGTCTGAAAATATTCCGGTCACACTCCGCCAGATGGGGATCCGTGGAGAGAGCCTGAAGGAAATGGGGTTGGATTTCATACGACGGGAGATGATGGATGGGAAGGTGTATTACATTGTGAACCATTCGTCTGGGGGAATCGACGGATTCGTTGCAGTGGGCACCAGGGCAAAATCAGTTGTTATCATGGATCCCCTTACGGGGAAAGCAGGGCAGGCGAGGATTAAACGCAGTAAAGATGGAACAGAGGTCTACCTCCGGATAAAACCAGGCGAGGCTTTTATTCTCCGGACATTTAATATGAATATTACATTACATGATTGGGAATATTTTGAAGATAGCGGAGCCCCGGTTGCACTTAAAGGGACCTGGCAAATTGAGTTCCTTGATGGGGGACCGGCCATCCCGGAGGGGGCGGCAATGACGGAATTGAAGTCCTGGACAGGGCTTGGTGATGAGGCTGAGGCATTCAGTGGAACGGCCCGGTATACCATCAAATTCGGAAATCCTGATACAGGGGTAACAAACTGGCAGCTGGACCTGGGGGATGTACGGGAAAGTGCCCGCATATGGGTCAATGGGGAGGACAAGGGCTGCCTGTGGTCCGTGCCCTTCAAGGCTGAGATTGGTGCCTTGAAAAATGGAGAAAACACCCTCGAAATGGAAGTTACCAACCTTTCAGCCAACCGGTTGAGGGACCTGGAGATGCGGGGCATAGAATGGAAGATCTTCTATGAGATCAACATGGTGAACAGGCATTACGAGGAATTTGATGCTACGGCATGGGATCCCATGCCGTCGGGAATTATGGGACCAGTCAGTCTGACGCCGCTCAGAAGAAAATCATTCTAGCCACGGAGTATCATTCGATTTTCGGCCTGCCCGCTCGAGATTATTTATTGGATGAACTATACAGTTAGATTCCAAGTAATCCTTCGATTATTCTTCTTTACTTCATGAATAATCTGAAATTTCTTTTATTCTTTTTGAATAACAATCAATTGGACAATTATTTTATCAATTATACCTTATTTTTTATCCTCCAAAGTCAGGATTTAGCTGAAGACGCATAAATATCAGAAGAATAAGGCCTCTTATCCTTGTGGAAAAGCTGAATAAATCCTAATTTAGCTTGTAATAACAAAGTAGTATATATAACGCGTTGTACGATTATATCGACGATGTTGATAATGAGGGATTTATAGAGACGCGACACGGCGCGTCTCTACAAAAAATCTATAATTCAATTACTTAGCTCTTTCAATCGCACAACACGTTATATATAATTAAATCCAAAATTTATGTTTTTTAATTATATCCTGATAGCAATACGAAACCTTGTAAAGCACAGAGTGTACACACTTATCAATATTACAGGGATGGCCATTGGCATTACATGTAGTATTTTCATTATACTTTTTGTGAATCATGAACTGAGTTATGATCGCTTCCATACAAAAGCCGAACGTATATTCCGGGTGGGAGTAAGTGGAAAATTCAGCGGGAATGAATTTGACCAGGCTATAACTGCACAGCCCATGGCTCAGGCACTGGTTTCAGACTATCCGGAGGTGGAAAATGTTGTTCGATTACGCAAGTATGGAGACTGGCTGATTACTTATAAGGACAATAAATTCCATGAAGAAAATATCCTTTTTGCTGATTCAACCTTTTTTGAAATTTTCGACTTCAAGATTTTAAAAGGTGATCCTGAATCCGTATTAAAAGAAAAAAGATCAATGGTAATGACCGAATCCCTGGCAAGAAAATATTTCGGTATGGAGGATCCGGTGGGAAAAATGATCAAACTGGAAACCGATACTTCTCTTTTCACGGTAACCGGATTGATGGAAGATATTCCGGGGAACTCACACATACATTTTGATGCGGTGGGATCCCTTCATACCTACGCCAGGCCAGAACAGGAATTTTGGGTAAGTCATAATTTTTACACCTATATCCTGACCGATGGTGTAACATCGAAAGAAGAACTGGAAAACAAGTTTGTTTCAATAATTTACAAATATGTTGGCCCAACAATTGAAGATATACTGGGGATGAGCATGGAGGCAATGGAAGAGCAGGGTGATTTTTTTGGATATTTTCTTCAACCTCTAAAAGAGATTCATCTGAATTCAAACCTGGATTATGAGTTTGAACCTAACGGTAATAAAGTCCTGGTTTATATTTTTATCATCATCGCTGTATTAATCCTTGTCGTAGCATGTATAAATTTCACGAACCTGGCTACGGCTCGATCTGTATCCAGGTCGAAAGAAGTGGGTATTCGTAAACTGGTGGGAGCTCAAAAACCAATGCTGGTGAGCCAGTTCCTCTTTGAATCATTCTTCCTCACATCGCTGGCATTTGTTGTAGCGGTAGTTCTTGTATCCCTTTTGATCCCTTATTTCAATAATATGATTAACCTGAAAGTGAATACGGCATTTCTGACAACCTGGAAGATTGTTCCATTGATTGTATTATTTATCCTCCTTACAGGTTTATTGGCTGGCAGTTATCCTGCCTTTTATCTTGCAGCTTTCCGGCCAATTAATGTATTGAAGGGAGTGTTGGTCCGGGGAACAAAAAGTGGTACAATGAGAAGTATCCTGGTAATACTTCAATTGGGTGTCTCAATTTTGATCCTGGTCGGAACGTATATAACATTCGGACAACTGAGATTCCTTATTAATAAAAATCCCGGATTCGATACTGAAAATATCCTTGTGATCAGGCGGTCCGATGTGCTGAAAGACAAGATTGAAAGCTTCAAGCAGGAATTGCTCAGGAATCCCGGAGTGGTAAGTGTATCTAATTCAAATTCCATCCCGGGCCGGACTTTTTCGAACAATGCCATATTTGTCGAGGAAAGAGGGACAAACAATACCTATCTTACCTGGCAAAGCTGGGTAAGTTTAGATTATGATAAGGTATTTTCTCTTAATATTGTTGATGGTCGATTCTTCTCCCGGGATATCCCCACAGACTCTTCAGGCATTGTTATTAACCAGGCAGCCATAAAATTCCTGGATCTCGGGGAACCGGTTCCGGGAAAAAGATTACTGGTGCCTACGGGGCCACAATCCTTTGAACCTGTTCAAATCATTGGTATACTTGAAGACTTTCATTTTCAATCCATGCATACCAGTATTCAGCCTATGAGTTTGATGCTGATACCCGGGAATTGGGAAGGATTTATACCAGTAAAGCTCACCGGTTCGGATTTGCAGGAAACCACTGCCTTTGTGCGTGAAACATGGGAGTCATTCACGACTGAATACCCTTTTGATTATTTTTGGATGAATGATGATTATGAACGCTTGTATGATACAGAAAAGAAAACCAGCAGCATATTTGTTTCATTTGCTGTTATTTCACTAATTATCGCCTGTCTCGGCCTGATTGGCCTGATATCTTTCACTGCTGTTCAGAGAACCAAAGAAATTGGCATTCGGAAAGCTATGGGTTCCTCGAGCCAGTTCATTGTAAGGCTTTTCTTCAAAGAGATAGGCATACTGGTTGCTATTGGTACTTTGCTTGCAGCACCGGTTTATTTTATTGCCAATTCCTGGTTACAAAATTTCGCTTATCACATAGAATTCAGTGTGTTTAGATTTACCTGTATATTGATAGGTGCAGGAATCCTTACCTTACTCCTGTCATGGATTTCGGTCAGTGGAATTACCATCAGTGCCAGCCGCAAGAATCCCGCTGATTCATTGAGATATGAATAATATTTATTGGTAGAATTTGATTGTCGTGGTCAGCAAATAACCGGAGGGTTTTATTGGCTATGATGAATGAAGAAAATTGAATGTCTTAAAATTTTGGGGTATATTTGGTTAAGCATTTTACCATACATATCAGGACTTGCACAGGTTGACCTTTCAGGATAGGTGCAATTGTTAATTTCCTAACACTCATTTTCATGAAGAATATTACAACTATCTCATTTCCATATTTATTATGTCTTTGTTTTTCATTATTAACTTTTTACAACTCACCCGGACAGGATTGGATCGAAATCCTTAAACGAGCTGCTTCAGATGGAGCCACAGGTGACCAATTTGGTCATTCTGTATCAATTTCAGGCAATTATGCTATAATTGGTGCTCCTTATGAAAGGGAAGATACCTCAGGAAGTAATACGCTCATTGGTGCTGGTTCTGCTTACATATTATATAAGGACATGGGAGGAACAAATAATTGGGGACAGGTAAAAAAAATCGTGGCAAATGACAGAGCTGAAGATGATTACTTTGGATATTCTGTATCCATCTCAGGTGATTATGCTATAGTTGGAGCATGGAGCAAAGATGGTGAAACAGGTTCTTCATATATATTCTATAAAGACCAGGGTGGAATAAATAACTGGGGCCAGGTAAAAAAAATTGTACCAAGTGATGGGGATGGCGATGAATTTTTCGGTTGCTCTGTTTCAATCAATGGTGACTATGCTATTGTTGGTGCAGAAAGCGAAGATGAAGAAATCCCAGGTGAATATACTATTGATGATATAGGTTCTGCATACATCTTTCACAAGGATCAGGGAGGCACAGACAACTGGGGCCAGGTAAAAAAAATAGTGTTAAGTGACAGGGAAGATGAAGATTACTTTGGATG
>LJUQ01000242.1 GCA_001304505.1 Bacteroides sp. SM23_62_1 | reverse complement strand
TTGAGAGGCAAACCATGGAGGAATACATACATGAAAAGGCAATCCCACAGGTAACTGAAATACTTTCTAACTATGGTGATATAGCCATCATGTGGTGGGATACTCCCGTAGGGATGACCGAGTCACTGGCTGAAGAACTCCATAAGTTACTTGAGCTTCAACCAGAAATTATTGAGAATAACCGGCTTTACAGACCATGGAAAGGAGATTTCTCAACCCCTGAGCAATATATTCCCCCAACCGGTCTCGATTATGACTGGGAAGTATGCATGACCATGAATACCAGCTGGGGGTATAAATACTACGATGATCAATGGAAATCCACAGAAACACTTATCCGTTATCTTGTTGATATTACAAGCAAAGGAGGTAATTTTCTTTTAAATGTTGGCCCTACTGCCCTGGGTGAGATTCCTCAACCCAGTATCGACAGACTTAAAGAAATCGGGAAATGGATGGACATAAATGGTGAATCTGTCTATGGAACTACTGCCAGTCCCTTTTTCAAATTGATCTGGGGAGTATGTACAAAAAAAGTTCAGGATAAAGAAACCATTCTTTATCTTCATGTCTTTAACTGGCCTGAAAACCAGGTCCTGGAGGTTCCCGGACTGATGAGTAAAGTTAGCTCTGCAGAAATACTTACATCGGGTGAAAAACTTAAAACAAAAAACACTGAATCCGGAGTTTCTATTCATTTGCCCTCCGGGGCACCCGATGCTATTAATTCTGTAATCAAACTGAAAATTAAGGATGAATTAAGTGTCATCAGCAATATGCCCCGCCAATCCGAGGATGGAAGTGTATTTTTACCGGTTTCAATGTCAGATATTAATAATCCGGGATATGGTGAACAGGCGTTCCTGTCCGATCAATCCTATGATAGTTATCTAACCAACTGGGTTGATTCCCGAACCCGTCTTCAATGGATGTTTCATATTGACAATCCCGGAACTTTTGAAATCATTGCGGAACTTGCTTTAAATGAAGGCCAGAACAGTTGCATAGTATCCATCGATGGATTAGAAACTGATATTATCATTGAACCAACAGGATCTCCCGATGACTTTAAACAGGTCAGGCTGGGTGAAATATCATATGAGAAAACCGGAGAACTTATCTTTACACTTAGACCTGCTGGAGAAATCTGGAACCCAATGAAACTGAAAACTATTATATTACAAAAAATTAATTAGCATCTGATATGTTTTAGCCGGGAATATCAATCCATGTTTTTTATGAATTTTGTACCGTTTCGACTAATAATTTATTTTTATATTTTTTAAAAAGTATTATTCATGACATCGAATCTGAATTTTCTGGTCGCTTTTGATTTCAGGCCTGAAGCTGAAGCAGCTTTGGATTATGCTCTTGTCGTCGGGCGAAAAATAAAGACAGATATCCATATATTATATGTGCTGGAAGAAGAATCCCCTATGCTCAAAATGGTGCTTACAGATGCCCAGCGAAAAATGCTACAGCGCGGTGCAAAGGATAATCTTAACGATATTATAAAGCAGAAATCTGCAAACCAAGACATTAAACTATATCCGGTTATTAAAAAGGGTAAAGTCTACAACAGGATTGTTGAGACGTCAACAGAACTTGGATCAAGCATGATCTTTATGGGAAGAACGGATTCTATGGATATGGTCAAGAATTTCACCGGCACAAATACCATGCATATCGTCCGTAATTCTGACATCCCTGCTGTAACTCTGAAAAGAATGCCTGAAAATCCCTCATGTGATCATATATTACTTCCCCTAGATCTGACAAAACAGACAAAAAAACAGGTATGTAAGGCTATAAATGTAGCAAAACTGCTTCAATCCGATATTACCCTCCTGTCTGTCCTGATGGAAGATTCAGTAAGCCTTGAGATTAAATTCAGCACCCGGCTCCGGGAGATTAAGGATATATTCGAAAGCTTTGGGATTTCATGTGATTACAAACTCATTTCCAGCCCTGATCCTGTATGGTCGCAGCTACTGAATAAGCTTTCAATTGAATTTCATGCTGATATGGTTATGATTATGACACAACAGGAGCTTGATTTCACTGAATATTTCATTGGTTCAAATGCACAGGAAATTATCAATAACTCAGACCTGCCTGTTTTAAGTCTTACTCCTGAAGAAGAGGGGCCTGCGATTTTAACAGATGATATGCTGAAAGCTCTGGTTAATCCAATAAAGATCTTTGATCATTGATTTTAAATATTTACATTTCAATCCGGGGCTTTCATTAACTTATGGCGAACTTACTTGACAATTCCGTAAACCAGCGATTTTCATCCAGGCTCGGGTTATTACTTAGTGCCCTGGGGATTGCCGTGGGAACCGGAAACATCTGGCGATTTCCGCGCATTGCAGCACAAAGTGGTGGCGATACAGGTGCAGGGGCTTTCCTGATAGCATGGTTAATATTTTTATTTTTATGGAGCATCCCATTGATCATTGCAGAGTATGCTCTTGGAAGAAAGTTCAGGGCAGGTGTCATTGGTATCTTTTTAAAAGCAGTCGGGCAAAGACTTTCCTGGATGGGTACATTCGTGGCTTTTGTCTCCACAGCCATTGCATTCTTCTATACGGTTGTTGTAGGATGGTGTATCTATTATTTTATACACACACTTACTCATCAGCTTCCCCTTACTACTGAAGCTTCACTTGCCACCTGGAATACTTACCAGCAAAGCGGCTGGCGTTTTCTGTTTCATTTTCTGGCTGTCGGACTTGGTGCTATGGCTATCTGGAAGGGGATCAACTCCATTGAAAGAGTAAATAAGATATTGATTCCAGTCTTACTTATTATTGTAATTATATCCGTCATTCGGGCCGTAACCCTTCCCGGAGCCTTCGATGGAGTAAAATATCTTTTCACACCAGAATGGAGCCAGCTCTTACGCCCGGAGACATGGCTTGCCGCACTTACACAGAATGCATGGGATACGGGTGCCGGCTGGGGATTATTCCTTACCTATGCCGCTTATATGCAATCAAGACATAAAGTGGTGAAGAATGCATTCCTTACCGGGATAGGCAATAATACTGTTTCTTTACTTGCTGCCATTATGATATTTGGAACAGTATTTTCTGTACTTCAGATTGAGATGGGCATGTCTGATGCAGAAACACTTGAGATTATGCGATCCAGTGGTCCTGCATCAACCGGTCTGACATTTATCTGGATGCCTCAGCTATTCGCCAGAATGTTTATGGGTACACCTCTTGCAATATTATTTTTTCTCGGACTTACATTCGCCGGTTTTTCTTCGGTTATTGCTATGCTGGAGCTGGCCGCGAGAGTCCTTGTTGATACAGGACTGAAAAGATCACAAGCCATTATAATTATTGTTTTATTTATTTATCTTCTTGGCCTGCCATCAACAGGCAACCTTAATATCCTTAGTAATCAGGATTATGTCTGGGGTATAGGTCTTATGATCTCCGGTGCCTTTATTGCATTCGCAGTGATGAAAAATAAAACTTCTGTAATCTCTGCAGAAATAAATACCATACCGAATGACTGGAAAACCGGCTGGTATTGGTCAGTCATAATAAGGATTTTTATACCCTTTGCAGCCTTTATTCTGCTTGTATGGTGGATGTTTCTTTCAGCCACCGTGTTTGCACCTGATGACTGGTACAATCCTTTTAATCCCTTCAGCATTATGACCTGCCTTGTTCAGTGGTTCCTTGTCCTGGGAGTATTTATTGTTTTTAACAGGAAAATTTCCGGATTAATAAGTTAATTTACTCACCGCGTGACTTGGAGTTACCCGGCAAGTAATCTTTATTAACCTTTTTTCGCCTGTTCCAGCATATCTTTTATGCCTCCTATTGAACTCAGGATCCCGGTGGCCTCATAAGGTAAATAAATAACTTTGTTGTCTTTTCCTGAAACCATCTCTTTGAGCGTATCGACATATCTGACAGCAATGAGATAATTTACCGGGTCTCCTTTTGTTGTAACCGCATTGGTAACTTTACGGATTGCTTCCGCTTCGGCATTAGCCTTTTTTATTGTTGCTTCTGCAAAACCTTCAGCCTTAAGAATAGCTGACTGTTTCTCGCCCTGTGCCTTGTTAATCTCAGCCTCCTTGATTCCTTCTGCCTGCAAAATCTGTGCTTTCTTAAGACCCTCTGCCTCAAGAATATTTGCCCTCCGGTCTCTTTCAGCTCTCATCTGCTTCTCCATTGCCTGCCTGATATCTTCCGGAGGATTAATATCCTGTAATTCAACACGGTTAACCTTTACACCCCACTTATTGGTAGCTTCATCCAGTATTACCCTTAGTTTATTATTGATCGTATCCCTTGAAGTAAGCGTCTCGTCAAGCTCAAGTTCACCAATAATATTCCTTAATGTTGTCTGAGTAAGCTTCTCAATGGCGTCAGGTAAATTTTCAATCTCATAGATCGACTTTACAGGATCCATTATTTGAAAATATAATAAAGCATTGATCTCGACCCCTACATTATCTTTCGTGATTACATTCTGCCTTGGAAAGTCATAAACTGTTTCCCTCAGGTCTATTCTTGGCTTTGCCCTGAACTTGACAAATTTCCTGCCATCAAATCCTTCCACTATATATCTCCATGTAATATTCCTCGGTTTGTCAATGATAGGCCAGATAATGTTAATGCCAGACTTAAGTGTCCGGTTGTAACGCCCCAGGCGTTCGATGATCATTGTCTCGGATTGCTGAACAATTTTCAACCCTGAAATTGTGAAGATTAAGACAAAGATTGCTATTGCAACCAGAATAATGATTGTTCCTGTCATGATATTGGTTTATTAGTTTATTGGTTTAGATAATATATCCATTAATCTGCTTAGGGATTTATTAGTATTATCAACTCGATTGAATGTAATAATATATTTGTTGCTCAATACCGCTACCTGTTTTTGGGTACAGGATATTTCAAAACTGTATCCATTACAGAAATCTTTTTCACGCATTACTCTCAATATATATCCCCGTCCATTATCTATCATTACCTGGAACTTAATGGATGGAATTCTCTCAATCAATATCAAAATTCAGCTGTGTTACAGCCCCGGATTAAATGGGTGCAGTCTTTATTTTCTTCATCCTCCTACTCCGCGAACATGGATAATTAATATACGTTCGTCGGAAATAAAAATATATTCCGGATCATTCCTTCTTTACAGGCCTTACAGTGAGTATAATACTTTCAATTCCTGTAACTTCCACCCTGGTTCCAGTATCAATAATTTCATCATTCTCAGCTTCTGCTTTCCAGTCATCCCCATCAATCTTTACCCTGCCTGTTTGAGCTGAATGATCGATTTTTTGTGTCACCATTCCCAATTTCCCTATCATATTATCAACATTGGTTTTGACTTTATCAGAGGTCTTATATGCATATTTCAGCATAAAGGGTCGGACAGTGAAAAAGCTGGCCAGAGTTGCTACTGCAAAAAAGCCTATTTGCCATTTAAAATCGAGGCCTATACCAGCTGCCAAACCTCCGAAGATCGCACCTATACCTATACAGGCTGCAATGAAAGAGGGTGTAAAAATTTCCAGAATCAGGAAAAGAACACCTGCTATTACCCAGTAATGCCATATCTGAAATTCCATGATTTCAAGTATTTAGTGTCAATAGACTGTTTAAAATTTATTATAACAATTTACTAACTAGATTGAATATTTCAATAATCAAACATAAAATCCTTCCAGAATCCATTTTTTAATCTGTTCCTGATCAACATCTTCGATTTTTTTAAATTTAATATGTTTCATCATTTTACCGGTACCCTCAAGGATTCCATCCGGATCTTTTAACATCTGTCCGTTATAGAATGCAAAAGTTACATGTTTTTTAAATGCGGCCATATAACAAATGTTCTTTATTCTGCTGTAAACAGGTGTTCCCCATTTGATAGCTTCCCCCACATCAGGAACAAGCTCAAAAATCATTTTTCTGATGGTGAGCATAATTTCTTTTTGATGTGATTGGGCAGCATTGATGTATTCAATAACTTTTGGGTCGTCATTCATGCCGAACAATATTTTAACCGAAAAATTTCCTGATCAGGTAGATAACAGCAGAAATAATAATACTTAATAGAATCGCGGTTGTGATTGGAAAATAGAACCTGAAATTCTCCCTTTCGATCCTTATATCACCTGGTAACCTGCCAAGCCAGTGTAATTTATCCCCGAGAAAATAGATCAGGATTCCAGTAAGGATGATAATTAATCCAATAAGAATAATAATGCGGCCTATCTGTTGCATTTTTACCCTTTTAAAATGATTTCCTGGTTTTTGTTCGCGACAAACATTTATCTCCCTACATATTACTTTTCCCTTTTTTATTTCCCTTAATACTTTCTATCATGAATAGGATGATTTATCCCAGCAATGTGTACAAAGATGTTCTTTGGGCAGTCCGATTGCTTTTACAAGGTTAGCCATCTTCTGGTATTTTAAACTTGTTAATCTTAGTCTTATCCTGATTTTTTCAACCATCAGTTCATGTTTTTCTGAATTCTCGTCCATGTATTCATCCAGATCAACATCATCCCGTCCCTCAATTTCATGTATTGCTGTTCTTCCTGCCAGGTCGAGTCTTGTTCTGGATATTGAGAAATTCAGGTATTCGCAGGGAAACAGCAGTGTGGGACAGGCTACTCTCAGGTGCACTTCCCTTGCACCTACCTCATATAATTTCTGAGTATTATCTTTCAGCTGAGTTCCCCGGACAATCGAATCTTCACAGAATATCATCCGTTTGTCGCGGATCAGCTCTTCATTGGTTATCAATTTCATTTTTGCAACAAAATCTCTTACCTCCTGGCTTTGGGGCATAAAACTTCTTGGCCAGGTAGGAGTATACTTCACAAAAGGTCTTGCAAAGGGTATTTTCCTGGCATTTGC
>LJUQ01000048.1 GCA_001304505.1 Bacteroides sp. SM23_62_1 | reverse complement strand
AATTTTCGGGCCTGTATTACCTGTTTTATCATATAATAACCTGGAGGAAGCCCTGGAAATCATTAATAATCTTTCCAGCCCGCTGGCTCTTTATATATTTGCCCGGTCACCAAATACCAGGAAGGAGATTATCCAAAAAACCCGGTCGGGAGCAATATGCATTAACGAAACAGTTGTATACTTTATCAACCCTTTTTTACCTTTCGGTGGAGTAGGAAGCAGTGGAATGGGAAGGTATCACGGCCGCTGGAGCTATGAAACATTCAGTTATAAAAGATCTTTTATGCATAAATCAAACCTGATCGATGTGACGGTCAGATATCCTCCTTATAAGAACAAAACGAAACTTTTAAGGTTACTGATACGATAAGCATAAAATAAATTATCCTTTCATACAAATAAAATATCCTTATGTGTCCGGATTTTATATCATAACAGCCAAGAATTCCGGATCGACAATATAGCTAAGGCAATATTTAAATAATATTGGATTACATTTTCAAAAGTTATCTGTTTATTTATAGCATTAAGAATTTTATTATTATCTTTTTCCATCATGAGTGAAAAAGGCCGGGTTATAAAATCCACTGGAAATCTTTACACCGTCTATACAACGAGTATGGAAAAGGTTGAATGCAGCCTGGCCGGCCGTTATCGGCTGGAAGACCTGAAAAGTACAAATCCCGTAGTTGTCGGTGATATGGTTTTGTTCGAACGTCCCGGGGAGAAACAACATGGAAGGATAATTGATGTGCTCGAAAGAAAGAATTATATCATCAGGAAATCTTCAAATTTTTCCAAGACTTACCAGGTTGTTGCTTCAAATCTTGACCAGCTTATACTGATGGCAACAATTGCTTATCCACAGACTTTTCCTGAATTTATTGACCGTTATCTTGTAACAGCTGAAGCATACAATATCCCTGCCATCCTGCTGTTTAATAAAATCGATTTATATAACGAGGAACAACTTGAGAGCCTGGAGAAATTAATGAATATTTATTCCAAGATTGGTTATTCATGTTATGCTATTTCCGCTTTTGATAAAAGTCATTCCAACAAGTTGAAAACATTTTTCCCAAAGAAAATAACTCTTGTTGCAGGTAATTCAGGTGTGGGAAAGTCAACATTAATCAATGCTCTGTTCCCTGATCTTAAGCTCAAAACACAGGAAATTTCAGATTATCATCAGAAAGGCAAGCATACCACAACGTTTGTTGAAATGTTTCCCCTGCCCGGTCAGGGTTATGTTATCGATACTCCAGGTATTAAAGGATTCGGAATAATTGATATGGATAATGAACCGCTTTTTCATTATTTCCCTGAGTTTTTCAAGATTTCAAAATATTGTAAATACTATAATTGTATACACGTAAATGAACCAGATTGTGCTGTTATTGATGCCCTTGAGAAGGGAGATATCAGCTATTCAAGGTATAAAAGTTACCTGAGCCTGCTGGAAGAACAATCTAAGAAAGAAAAATACAGAAAATAATAGATCATTTATACCAAATGAAATTTTGTGTGTCTTTAAATTTAATATTTTAGCTGATAAATTGATATTGATCGGTCTGAAGCTGGATTTTTTCAATATAACACAATGATGAGCATCCGGTAGATGTATATCACATGAAAAAGACTTTTTTTATCATATTAGCCAGTGTTTTCGCATTTATTACTATAAATACCTTATTCTATATCAATACTTACAGGAGCCAGCTAACTTTTCAAACTGAATTATTATCACACCAGATCAGGATTTGCGGTAGTACAATTGAACAAAATGGATTGGGATTTGAGAATGAGGTTAATTATATTTTGTATTCTGAAGATATTACACAGCTTTTCAATGATCCGGATATTAAAGAAAATGGGTCTAAAAAACTCGAATTATTCTATGCAAAATATCAGCATCTTATTAATAATATCAATATACTTGATAATCACAAAAATGTATATAGCCTTATTCTTGACAGAAGGAATAATTTTATTTCTGATTTTTATGAATCCCAGCAACAGATACCGCTTAACGACAGAGACAGGTTGTACACGGAAAATGGTAAGTTCTATTTTGTCATTCCTGTATTCAAAGAAAATGCAGTACAGGCCAATATTATCATTGAAATAGATTTCATCAGGTATATTGGGATCGTTTTTGATCAGTATAAACTTGAAAATACTATATGGCAATGGGTAATAACTAAAGAGGGTGAAATTATTTCGACATTCGGAGATGACTTGATTATAAGCTCCCAGGAGCTTGAAATGGTTTCAATTGAAATTATGGAAGGGAATGAAGGATCCCTTGTTCATACGATCCAGATAGAAGGAGAGCCTGTGCAAACAGTATCTGTGTTTTACCCGATCCGGCTTATTCAAAAGGATTTTGGTATTCTATTTTCCATTAAAACAGATCTGTTCCTTCAATCCATTTATCATAAAACCATCATCATAACAATTGCCAGTATTCTTTTATTGATACTTATTCTGTTTATCAATTTCAGAATTATTCAGGTAAAATCTGCTGAGGCATATAAATATGAGATATCCGAACGAGCCCTGAGAAAATCCATTGACCATTTACCGGCTGGGTTGATTATTATAAATCAGGATCAGACTATCCGCATCATCAATACTGCTGCATTGGATTTACTTCTTCTCGATAAAGAAAAGGATTATACCGGAGAAAACATAAGTACTGTCTTCACTGAAGATCGTATCAAAGAGGCCGATCCAACATATTACATTGCATATGGTGAAGGTTCAAAGTTAACCATCACCAATGAAACTCATGAATCTGTTTTATTTAAACAGGAATTCAGTAGCAGTATAAACAATACCCAGGTCAGAATTCTTGTGATTTTCGATATAACTTCATTCGAAAAAACTAAAAAACTTGATTCTCTGGCACATTTTGCCAAATTAGATCTGATTGATAAGATGAACCAGGAGATTCAATTACCCCTGGTTGAATTAAGAAAAGATCTGGATTCTATCAGCAGGACCAAAATTTCTGCAGAACAAAAAGAACTTCTTATTACTACTGGCAGATCTATTGATCTTCTGGAAAATTTAATTAATGCTGTTATTGATTTTTCCAGGATTGAAGCTGGAGAAATAGCATTTGAGAAGATACCGTTCAGATTAAGAAATGAAGTTAATTTGGCCATTGATCCATTTAAGCCCCATGCCACTGAGAAAAATATCAGTATCATTACCAAGATTAGAAACGATGTGCCGGAAAAAATCATCGGTGATCCCTTTAGACTACGACAGGTTATTTCCCACCTTATAGAAATTGCTTTGGAGCATACTCCAGAAGGAAGAATACTATTGAGTGCAGAACTTATTGATCATATTCACGATACTTTAAGAATTAAATTTCAGGTTGAGGATACTGGGAAAGCCATATCATCTGACTTTCTGGATAATTATTTAAATAATAATGATATGAAGGTTCAGCTTGACGATCGTGATCCTGGTGAAGTCGGTCTGAAATTATCAATTGTAAAACAACAGATTGAATTGATGAAAGGTCATATCAAAATTGAAAGTCCTTCCTCCATTTCCACCCATCCTGATTTTCCGGGAACAAAATATACTTTTTCAATAGAAGTTATAATGGATTCTACCCATAAAAAGAAACTTGATTTTGAATCCATACATGATCTGAAGGAGATCCAATGCCTTATACTCAGTCAGATAAATGACCCGGAAGATACAACGCTGGATCCGCTTCAGAAGATTGGGATGAATATCAAACAAAGGATTTACAGGAATGATGATATTGAATCAATCGTTCATTATATAAAAGATCATATTTCAGCATTTCATTTACTGATCATTCTTGACAGGCCCAACTACGATGGATTTAAACTTGCACAATCGCTTTACGAGGAAAACCTTTCTGGCCAGTTTCTCCTGGTGCTAATCAGTTCCAACGACATTCCAGATAATATTCGACGTTCGAAACAATACCAGGTTGATTATTACCTTGTGCAACCCTATGAGAGCAGAATATTTTATGAAATTATTTGTGATCATTTCATCGGTATTCCTGAGGAATCACTTAAACATATACCCAGAGGAGTTAAGATTAAAGAGCATATTTCCATCCTGCTTGCAGAAGATAATCTCTTTAACAGGATTATGGGACAGGCTTTATTCAAAAGTCTTGGTTTTGAAATTGATCTTGCAAAGAATGGAAATGAGGTTATCGCAATGTTAAAGAAAAAGAAATATGATATCATTTTTCTGGATCTCCTAATGCCTGAAAAAGATGGTTTGGAGACTGTAGCTGAACTGAGGCAAAAAGGATTTGATATGCCAGTTGTTGCACTTACCGCTGTTGAAACAAATGATTCAAGACAAATGGCATATCAGGCAGGAATAAATGAATACCTGGTCAAACCTGTTACTTCAGAGATGCTTAAAAAAATACTATTGAAATTGTTTTCTGAATCGGCCTGATCATGTATTTGATTAATTTCTGTTTGTTATTCTCATCCAGACAGAATCGGTTTTCATTATTTGTTGCCCGGGATGTATCATATGATAGATATTACGGATTTCCTCAGGAAATCTTCATTTCTTCCCATATTAGATGTAAGAACTCCAGATGAGTATAACAGGGGGCGTATACCCGGTTCAATAAATCTGCCTCTTTTCAGCAACGAAGAAAGAAAGATTCTAGGCATCCTTTACAAACAAAAAGGACGAGATCCCGCAATTTTGAAAGGATTAGAATTTGCGGGAAAGAAATTAAAAGATTATGTTTCCAGGGCAAAGGATATTTCAAAAAATCATTCAACCCTTGTCCATTGCTGGAGAGGTGGTTTAAGAAGCGCGAGCATTGCCTGGTTGCTTGATACTGCAGGTATCAGGACATATGTCCTGAAAGGGGGTTATAAATCCTACAGGAATTATGTACTGAAATATTTCCAAACCTCGTTTAATTTTCTCGTTATTGGTGGAATGACGGGAAGCGGTAAAACTGAATTACTGCAGTGTCTCAAGGCTCAAAACATGCAGGTGGTGGACCTGGAAGCTTTCGCACATCACAAAGGATCTGCTTTTGGTGCACTCGGACAGGCTCCACAAACCACCAATGAACAGTTTGAGAATAATATTTTCAATCAGCTATATCAATATAATACAGCAGAAACGATCTGGATAGAAGATGAAAGTCAGAATATTGGATATAATTTGATCCCCAAACCATTATTCAATCAGATTCTTCACGCGAATATGATTTATCTGGACGTTCCGGTCGATAAAAGAATCCAGAGACTGGTCAGAGATTATTCCTCCTTCAACACAGATTTTCTTAAAGCCTGCATACAGAAAATCTCAAAACGTCTTGGTGGAACGCGTACGGATAACGCTCTTAAAGCGTTGGATAAAAGAAGATATCATGAAGTTGCCGAAAGCATGTTACAACATTATGATAAAACTTATGCTTTCAGCATGACAAAACGTGATTCTTCAAAGATTTTTAAAGTTGAAATCAATACTACGGATATGGCCCGAATTTCAGAATTGGTTTTAAAGTTATCCAAAGACCATATAAGCACATTTCATCCTGAGGTGAAGCGTTAAAACATTGATTTTAAAAAGTTTGATGTGGATGCAATTGAATGAAAGACCTGGCAACTCAATTTTTTTATTAATCCTGTTCCATAACAGATTAAAATTAATGCATTGGATTTTTAAATGATGTATGTTTTTGTATGTTAAATTTTTATATTAACCTGCGACACCAGCGCGGGTTAATATAAATCGGAATATCAATAATCTCATCCCGAATAGCACAACACATTAAAATTAATCTATTTTTGTAGTCTTGTAAACTATAAATTTGAAGCATTATGTCAGAAAAGAGGATTATTGAAACCATGGGATCCATTATTAAAGTTGAAAAGCTTAAAACACTGAACAGTAATATTATGGAAAACACCATGGTATTGGAAGAGGTGGAACCTTTCCCGGGATATCACGGAGCAAATCTCCCGTCAGGATATAATCCTTCGACGGTATATATCGCCACAAAGAAGAAATTGTCTACGGTAAAGGTTTTGCGTTTAACCCAGCAAATAAAAAAATACTTCAAAAATGAATTCGATGGAACACCAGCCAGTATATGTCTGAACAATGAAACATTTAATTGCATCCGGATCAGGAATATTGACAGTTATGATATCATCCCGGATTTGCAAAAACAATACCTTTATGAAGGAATCAAGTTTTTAAAGAAAAAGAATATCAGCGGGGAAGGAATTATCGATATATCAAAACATTTTGAATTACAGGAGATGGAAGAAGGTATTTTTAAAGATCTTGAAGATCCCTTGATGTATTATATTGTGATCCCCGAGCACCTGCACTGGCAGATGTTTTTTGAGATAACTGTTTCAATCAGAAGGAATATTGATAATCTTAGCTTTGATGGAGCCCTGGGAGTACTATACATGAAACAAATCACAGATGTTGTCCGATTATTTGCAAAAGATATGTCGATTGAAGACCTTCGGAAAATTCAGAGTCTGTACAAAGAAGAATTAAAAAAATATTAATATCTGATTAATATTTAACCAATATCTCCCGGTTTATCAGTCTTTACTAGCTTGTAAAGCTTATCGGATGAACGTACGGTTTTATCAACCGGAATACTGAAGTTTTCCCCCTTTACTGCTTTTTCAACCGGGCCATTATCTGTATGGATCTCTTTCACAACCATTTGAATCACTCCTGTCGTTGGTCCGATAATTAATATCTCATCGCCAACACTTAATTGATCATTTTCTAAAAGAAATTCACCAACTTTTATCCGGGAGTAGTATTTGACACCGCGGGCAATGTATTTCTTTCTCTTTGTTGCAGATGAGCCATATATCCTGCTCCATTCTCCGGTTTTGTGTCCGAGGTAATATCCATCCCAGAAGCCCCTGTTAAATACTTCAGCCAGTCTTGTTTCCCAGCTCCTGATCTTTTCAGAGTTATAAGTTCCGGTCAGGTATGCTTCAACAGCTTCTGCATAGCATGAGGCTACAACCCGGACATACTCAGGCGATCTGGCTCTTCCTTCAATTTTGAGCACTGTCACACCCGCGTTAAGTATTTTATCAATAAAAGCAATAGTACAAAGATCCTTTGGCGACATGATAAAATCAGAATCAATTTCCAATTCATGCCCCGTTTCCTTATCAGAGACGATATATGCTCTTCTGCATGCCTGCAAACATTCTCCCCGGTTTGCAGAATAATGATATTGATGCAAACTGAGGTAACATATTCCGGATCTAGCCATACATAATGCACCATGTACGAACAGTTCTATCCTCACAAGTTCTCCTGATGGGCCGGTGATTTTTTGTTCTTTAACTGAGCTTGTGATGTGCCTGACCTGTTCAAGTGTAAGTTCCCTGGCCAACACAATAACATCGGCATAATTTGCATAAAATTTTAAAGAAGATATATTGCTGATATTTAATTGAGTAGATAAATGAATTGCCATTCCGGCATCCCTGGCTGCCAGAATCGCAGATTGATCTGATACAATAACAGCATCGATGCCAGCTTGTTTAGCTTTGGAAATGATATGCCGGACATGGTCTATTTCACTGTCATAAATTATTGTATTTACAGCGAGGTATGTCTTAATTTTATGTTTTTTTGCAATAGAGACAATCTCTTGAAGATCATCCATTGTGAAATTATAGGAAGAACGGGATCGCATATTTAGTTTTTCCACACCAAAATATACTGAATCAGCCCCACCCTGAATCGCAGCCATTAATGATTCATAAGACCCGGCAGGCGCCGTCAGTTCAATATTCCTCCTTAATAAACTTTTCATTTTTTTAATACAATCCGGATGGTTGTACCTTTTTCCTGATCCGATTGGTGTACAAATATTTTTCCTGAATGATACTGTTCTATAATTCTTTCGGCGAGTGTCAGTCCCAATCCCCATCCCCTTTTTTTAGTAGTGTACCCGGGTTTAAAAATTGTTTTGAATTTTGATTTTGGTATTCCTTTGCCACTGTCATGCACATCGATATATAATACCTGGGTATTATCTTTCACAAAAATCTGTATTATGCCACTCCCATCCATGGCATCAGTGGAATTTTTACAGACATTTTCAATTACCCATTCAAATAAAGAACTATTCAGGGGAATAGGAATATCATTTTCGTCATAAATAAGTTGGTATTGAATCTGCCCTGGTGTCCTGGATTTAAGATACTCGATTGTATCCTTTAGAATCTGGATGATATTCTCCCTTTTCAATGCCGGTTTTGAGCCAATTTTCGAAAAACGTTCCGTGATTTTTTCAAGCCTGCTGACATCCTTCTCCAATTCATTAATCATTTTTTTATCCGGGTATTTTTCCTTTATCAACTCTGTCCAGGCCATCAGGGCGGAGGTGGGAGTCCCTAACTGGTGGGCTGTTTCCTTTGATAATCCCACCCAAACCTGATTTTGTTCGGCTTTTCTGGATTCACTGAAAGCAAAATAAGCCACCAGTACAAACAGAATTATAACTCCAAGCTGAAAATATGGATAGTATGCCAGTTTGGTCAAGAGGGTTGAATTTCTGTAATAAATATAATTCCTGACACCATCTCCGAGATCCATCAAAATTGGATCATTTTCCGATTTCATCTTTTCAAGCTGGTTCTTCAGGTATTCCGGATTAGAAATTCTTACAGAATCGAGGTTGCGCGTAGTAATGATCGTTTCATTCTGATCGACCCACATCACGGGGATGGTTTCATTATTCGTAATAACATCGAGGAGAAAATCCAGGTCCTGGTTAATAATTTGCGGATCAGCTAACCGCTTGGTGGCCTCTGCCCATAATCTGACTTTTTTCTGTTCTTCGATTGCCAGGATTTTTACCAGTTGATTGGTATACCATAATGATCCCATACCAATAAGAACGGCAAATAATAATAAGAATAATTTCCATTGTTGTTTCCTGTAATAGAAATCCATAATTATTTCTTCTTTTTTTCAGTTTTTTGTTTTTGATCTTCATCACTTAATTCTTCATCATCCCACTCAATAATGAATTGTTGCCGCTTAATTTTTTCTTTTTTAACAGAATCTACATCTGCAGAGTCAGTATCTTCCCACCTGAAGATAAAATCTGGTTGTGTTATTTCAGATGGTTCTATTAACAAAGTATCATTTCTGAATAAACCAAACTCTTCTCTCAATATTGTTTTTAATTCTACTTTTTCAGAATTTAATTTTTCTTTTAAAGATGTCATGGCACCTTTCCTATCATAATTTATATTATAATCATCCGGAGTTCCTTCAATGGTCAGGAATATTCTCGTTCTGCCCAAACCATCATCCTGTATTATATGTTCCTCAAACATCAACTCATTATTCCTGGGTTTCCGTAATAGTAAATCAGACAGATCGAGATTAACCTTATATGAAAAAAAGTTATCAAAATTATGTGTTCCTGAACCTGATATGTTGAGTGCAGAAGAATAAATATCCATTTGCGGGATTATTACTTCACTTTGCCTGATAAAGATACGATTCTTAAGTGTAGAAAATCTGATATGTTCAAGTTCTTCAACCTCAATAAATTTTGATAATCCAAGCATCGGTTCAAAGTGGATCAATTCTCCATTAATTATTTCTACATCACTTTCAGCAAGAATTGATTCTTTCTTAATCCTGGAATGATTATCAAAAGCCGAATAGAAATCCACTTCCCCTGATATTTTACCCTTTAAATGCTGATCCTGTATATAAACCTGTCCGAAATTATTGAAAGATTGGAATAACCTGTTAATATCCAGATTATTAACAGTCGTTGTGGTCCTTATCATAAATCCTGCAGGATTATCCTTTTCTATAAATCCATTTCCATGTATGGTACCGTCCATTGATGAAAGATCAAATGCATTAAATAACAACCATCCCGGTTTATAAACAACATCGCCCCTTACATTCTCTGCCGTAAAGTTCCGATATTGAAAATTATCAAACCAGAATCTACTTTTTAAAAAAATCCTTTCCGGAAAAATATTTCCGTTTGTATTATTTCCAGATTCATTTTGTTCGGAGATCAGACTATCTATTGTGACCCCCGGTGAATAAATATTTAGATCCAGCCAAAGATTTGCATCATCGGTAAAAATATACTCCCGATAATTATCCACCCTCCCTGAGATATTTAAATCATTACTTGATATAATTAGATTTAAATCATTTATATATAAATAGTTTTTAAATATAAATGCCCCATTCACCAGTGTAATTTCCAGAGGATAGCCAGCAGGTTTGTAATGGACATATTCAGGTATAATAAAACCGTTATATTGCCATTTAGAAAGATTCTCTTTGGTTATTCTGAAAAGGCTATCCTGTCGTCCCTCTAAATCCATTGCCAGGATTAACCGACCGCTGCAATATTCCAATTTTTCATTACGGATAAAAGGTGACAGGTCTTTCATATCAAGTTCAGCTTTGATCTGGTAATTGATTACCGGACAGATCAGATCCTGCAGAACAAAAACACCACCTGCCCTGGATTCACCCCATTCAACATTAACTTTCTCAATTCTCATGGAAGTTGACCTTGCATTATGGTTTACGCCGTTTGTAAAATACCCTGTTAATCCGATCCGGTTAAATTTTGTTTTCAGGTCATCACTGTATAGAGAACCATCTTTTATATTAAAATCTGCTATTACTCCCGGCATTGATGTACTGGAATAAACGCCAGCAATATCGGCTCTGAAATTTAAAACACCGGTTGCCCTGTATTTTGCTAGTATGGTATCTGCTTTTTTGACAGGAAAATTCTTCCATATAGTTCCAATATCCAGATCCTGTCCTGTAATAGCCATATCAAGGAATATGTTTTCACCTCTCTCAGCGTTACCTTCCATAATGAATTTTAATCCTTCGACAGAGAGGTCACTGGTTATAATCTGGAAGTTGTTATCAACCACATGAATAGTTGAACGGTCTATGACTTTTGTATTTTTCAGGTACTCTAAACTGTTTGAAATATAATGTATTATATGACCATCAAGTAAAAAATCCAGTCGATAGTCCCTGGCATTCAGATCACCATGCAGTATTAACTTATTTATCCTGGTTTTTAAGGTTGTTTTCTTAGCCATGTTAATATTCTTGAAAAATATTCCGGAAATTTTAACATTCTGTAATTCTATTCTGAATGCGGAGGTTTCATCAGCTTCAACTGATTGCCAGAACCGGTAGTTACCCGAGCCATCATTATCAGTTAAAACATTAAGTATTCCATTATTAACATGGACCTCCCTTAAAACGAACTGATTCCTTAAAAGTTTAATCAGATTCATTTGCAGAAAAACATCCTTCGCATAGAGTAAGGTATCCGTATTGATATCGTTAAAGTTTTCCCTGTTAAAGTCCTGCACAGATTTAATATAAACATCCCTTAACCTTATGGTTGCATCCGGAAATTTCCGCAAAAGGGTCAGGGTTGTTTTTTTTACGGTTACCGGTGTTCTTATGTATTTATTTATTTCATTAATAGCGTATTGTGCGATTTTCTCGTCATAGAAGTAAGAAACCACCACCATTATTGCTATCAGGGAAGATAGAACAATCAGGGCAATGATCAGTATTTTTCGTATTATTTTCAATTTATGTATGAATGAGTCTTCTCCGAAAAGTAATTAATTTTTAGCCATGGTATGTAGGTTAGTGCTTTCTAAATGATGGATACAAAGCCAGTATTATTATAAATTGTGCAAATAAAGCAATTAAACGCATAAACATGATGATTGGTATACCTTTAAGATACATCCTGCCATCGCATAATAAACGTTATATAATCAGAAAACCATATAAATCCAGTTACTCAATGATACCAGGATCCACGCCAGGTAGATCGCTCGTTTCTCGCTACTGCGTACGAACAAATCACTCACGGTATATGGATGATTTAAAGATAATCATTACCAGGGGGGAAGTGGAAGCTTATTATGTCAACAGGAATTTGAAATCGTCGCCCTGTTTTAACTCAACCGGGTGGTGTCCAAATTTAAATATTCGCACATTCCGGGCGCCAATCAGCTGTATCGTGTCATTCTCAATCAGCAACATGGTGCCCTCTCTGAGTCCAACAACAAATACATTTCTGTTTACTTTAATAAATTCTTCAATCCTCATTTCCCTTGTTTCTCCGGCATGTCCATCAGGATTTGTATCAAGATAGTGTGGATTAATCTGAAAGGGAATAATGTGAAATGCGTTGAATGATGCTGGTTGAGCGATCGGCATATCATTTGTGGTAGATATGGTTGGACATGCAACATTAGCACCTGCGCTCCATCCTATATAAGGAGTTCCGGAAAGTACTTTTTCCCTCACTGGTTTAATTAGTTTATGATCCTGTAATGATTTCAACAGATAAAAAGTATTTCCCCCTCCAACAATAATAACTTCAGCTTTTTTCACAGCAACCACAGGATCTTTAAAATGGTGAATGGATTGAATATGATGCCCAATTTCGTTGAATCTTTCTTTTACACGATTTTCATAATCATTGAAAGAAATTGTGACACCTGCATATGGAATAAACAAAGCAGTCCGGGGCGTATTACCAAGAAAATTTTTTATATGCTGTTTGGGATGATCAAGGTATGCTTCTCCAGCATTGGTGGAATTGCTTATTAATAATAACCTCATTTGTAAGCTTTTTTAAAAGCTCTAAATTAACAAATAAGAGATATAACACAATAAATTAAGGCTGCCCTTCAGATGCTTTTTCAAATTGATTTTGATGAATCAGCCGGAATGACAGTCTGAAATAAGCATGGGCAGCCTGTTACAATTCTATATGCTGGATTTCCTAATTGAAAGAAAAGAGAATCAGGCCAATATTAAAGGGATGTACTTCAGGGCCTGCATTCTTTGTAAATAAGGGTACCATACCATAATTGGCGTACAGCTTGATGAATTTATACCCTGTCCTGACTGTTAATGCATAACGTAAAGGGGATAAATTCAGGTCATCTTTTATTTTTGCTTTTTCCTTGGATCCTCCTTCATTATACCTGGTTTTTGTATTGGAATGCAGCTTTAACCCCCCAATAACGCCAAAAGAAATAAATCCATTCTTCTTTTTTCCGAATTGAAATTCCAATAATATCGGTAAAGTAAGATAGGTAGTATTTAATTTAGATTTTGTATAGGTTATACCATCCGGAGGATATACCGGGCCAATATATCCGGTTGAATCTTTTGCAATGCTGTTATTCCCGTCAAAATAATAATTATTCCATTCAAAGCCCAGGCCAGTAATCCAACCGGTTCCTGAAGACATCGGAAGGCTGTATTGCATGAAGTTAAGATTGGCATTCCATGACCTTGCTGTATTCAGATCAAGAAAATTATTTTCTGGTTTCGTACCTGCCAGGCTGAAATCATTATTCAAAAAATTATTCATGCCAAGCTCATAACCTGCCCAGTGCCCTTTGAATCTTGACTTTTTCCTTGTCCAGCCATGCCTTTCAAAATCTTCCATATCTATAATATCAACCTTCGTGCCTTCATCTGACTCAATAATCGTAATTCCTTTTTTCCCCAGTTTGATCTTAACTGTGTCATTTTCTTCATCCACACTGACCACAACATCATCATCAAGAATCCTGACATCAGTCAGGTTATTGTCTTCAGGAACAGTAACAATATTTTTCTTCCCGGCTCTGATAGATGTGGTGTCAGACTCCTGGGAAAACGCATTTTGCATCAAAGTGACAGTCAACAGAAGTGCTATTATCTTTTTCATTGTTTTATTGATTTTCATGAATATTAATGATTGTTGCCTGCTATAAGACGTTCAGGGGAGGAAAAAAGTTACTGGGGACTTTTGCTGCTTTTTACCGGAAGAGATAGTCCTATCAAAGGGGTTTCCAAAATAATCCTTTTAACCGATCCATCTTCATCAACCTCCCTGTTCAATGCATAGTTACTTTCCGATATTCTATCCAGACCATTAAATCCATTGTATGCAATGGTCCAAAAAGTTAACTTTTGATCCTGCCCGGAGTTTGTTCTTTGGACGAAATCTCTTTGTAGCTGACTGCCGGCAAATTGAGTTAACGTCATATACTCTCCTGGTTTTGGAGTTTTTTCCATTCCTATAACAGATAACCCGTCAACAATATCCGGTATCCGGGCCTGCAGATCAGCCTGAACAGAAGCGATCGGTTTCAAAGAAATGGTTTCCATTTCTCTGGTTTCCTGCATCCGAACTTCTTCAGAAGGAATAAAAATTTCTTTCTTTGTTTGCTCATTCGTTGAAATCTGAGCAATGGTTGTCTCCTGCAACGCCTTATCTAGATTCTTTTGATTACCCTGTTCAGCCAGATTTTCTTCCCTTACATTTTCTTGGGTAATTTCGGTTGTTTGTTCATCAGGGGCGCCGGTATCAGCATTTCTTCGCGTAACCAACTGATCAAAATAATTCTTCCCTGGCTGAACCAGGATCAATGCAATTATAAGTATAGCTGCCGCTCCTGAGATATAGGAGATAACCCTGTATCTTTGCTGCCTGATAGATAATCTTCTGAGTTTTGATTTTGATGGGAATACAATATTTATATCAGGTTTAAGATAAACCTTCCCGAATGATTCAAAATCAGATCTTTTTCCCGGGTATTTTGATAAATATGCTTCAAATTCTTTCATTTCTGAGGAAGATAGATCTCCCTCAAAGTATGCGATAGAATTATGCTGGAATTTTGTCTTTTTAATTTTTACATTTTCTTTCCCGGTGGCTTTTTTAAGTATATCTTTTTCAGTATAACGAATATTTTCCGGTACTAATTTTATCTGCTCAATATTCATAATTTCTTCCATGATGTCCGGATTATCTCTTAAAAACCGGCCAAAGATTTCCTTTTCTTTTCCCGATAGTTTTCCATCAAGAAAATCAAGTACATACATCTCATAATTATCCCTGTTTACCAACATATCCATTAAATAAGATTTTCAATGCTGACAATATAATTTTTAAGAAATACCCTCCCTCTGTAAATATATACTTTAACCTGTGCTTCATTCAAGCCGGTAATCTCTCCAATTTCCCTGTAAGAATATCCTTCATAATCCCTTAGTAGTATCACTGAACGTTGTATCTCAGGCAATTTATCGAGCGCTTCATGAAGGATTTTCTGCAAATCAGTATAGTGGTTATTATATGAATATTTATCGGGACTTAGCTTTTCAATATTGCTTTCATTCCTGTCCTTTCTGATATAATCAATCATTGTGTGATAAGCAGTTGTAAATAAATAAGATTTAACTTTTTCATAAGACACATTATGAACCTTCTTCCAGAGTTTTTCAAAGGATTCCTGTACAATATCCATTGCCATTTCACGGTCTTTTATATTCTTCCATATAAACCGAAAAAGTCCGTCAGAATATCTGTCAACACTATGATTATATTCCTCAACTGTCATTCCGTCTAAAAATCTCTTTAATATGACGTATATATAACTAAAATGTTACACGTAGAAAGAATCTTAAATATTATAGCTTAAAAAATTAGATATTTTTTGGTTTTTAAAAAAATTTATTTATCTTTGACCAACCGTTCAGTCATAAATGAAGACTGGACTATTTAATTAAAGGTGTTTTGACTGACCGGTTAACCGAAAATTATAGTTATGGCTCCAAGAACTGAACAACAATTTGAGGAAATCAGGGAAAGTAAGAAAGCGCTCATTCTGGATAAAGCTCTGGAATTATTTGCTACTGAAGGTTACTATCCCACTTCAATCAGCAAAATTGCTGAGAAGGCTGGTATATCGAAAGGATTAATTTATAACTATTTTGAGAGCAAGGAAGACATTATTATTACAATTATTCATAAAGGACTCGACGACTTATTCAGGATATTTGATCCGAATAAAGATGGAGTTTTAACAAAAGACGAAATTCGATTTTTTATAGAGCAGATGTTTGATATTATGCGTAAGGATCTGCATTTCTGGAAGTTATACTTTATGATATTTATGCAGCCACCTGTCCTGAAGCTTGTCGAAAAGAAGTTTATGGAACTCATTCAGGCCAGTCTTAATATGTTAACAAATCATTTCATGTCAGAAGGTTATGATGATCCACAAACAGAAGCTATCCTGCTGGGAGCGCTACTGGATGGAACAGGATTTCATTATGTCATGAATCCTGAAAATTTTCCTGTTGAACGAATAAAAGAGCGAATTATCAAAATGTATTGTTAAATCTCAATACCATGAAAACAAAATATGTCTTATCGGGAGTTGTATTATTCATTTCAACCTGTGCATTATATTCCCAGGATGCAAGGGAAATCATCAAAAGAGCTGATGATAAAATGCAGGGAGAAGAAACCAGTTACAGCACCATGACGATGAAAATTATCCGTCCTGCCTGGGAACGGGATATTACTTTCAAAAGCTGGACAAAGGGAAGAGATTATTCTCTTGCGTTGGTAACTTCCCCTCCCAAAGAAAGCGGTCAGACTTTTCTAAAGCGTGAAAATGAAATGTGGAACTGGAACCCGACTATTAACAGGTTGATAAAACTTCCTCCTTCCATGATGTCACAGGGATGGATGGGATCGGATTTTACGAATGACGATCTGTTAAAAGAGTCATCTATCGTGGTGGATTATACACATACCATAATTGGTGGTGAGGTGATTGATGGACATGATTGTTACGTTATTGAGCTAATACCCCATGAAGATGCGGCTGTGGTTTGGGGAAAGATCATCAAATGGATATCAAAAGATGATTATCTACAGATGAAAAGTGAATATTATGATGAAGATAATTACTTAATAAAGACTGAAAAAGCATATGACATCAAAACCATGGATAGCCGGTTAATTCCAACACGGTTTGAGCTGATTCCTGAAGAAGAAGAGGGTAACAAAACAGTTGTAATACTGAATGAGGTTTTATTTAACAAACCTATTGATGACAGTTTTTTTTCACAGCAGAACATGAAGCGGGTTCGTTAACATCAATTATCGGTATTTTCAAATTTTATAATATCATGAAAGAACATCTTAAGCTTGCCTGGCGGAATATATGGCGAAATAAAAGAAGGACGATAATAACCATTGCCTCTGTATTTTTCGCACTGTTTTTTGCCCTTATCATGCGCGCACTCCAAGTTGGGAGTTATGGCCATATGACAAGGGGTATTGTGGAAGCATTCACCGGTTTCATCCAAATTCATAAAAATGGTTACTGGGATGATAAAACACTTGAATTTACATTTGAATACAATCCACAGGTTATCTCAATCCTTGAGAATATAGAAAATGTATCAACTGTTATTCCCCGGCTTGAATCTTTTGCACTGGCTTCATCCGGAGAGCAAACCAAAGGCATATTTGTAGTTGGTATTGATCCGGAAAAGGAAAAGGAATTAACCAATCCCGAGAGGAATCTCATAAAAGGTGAATATCTGGCATATGACACCAGAGGGGTGCTGTTATCCAGTCGCCTCGCAGAATATCTTAACCTTGCTCTCGGGGATACTATTACACTTCTCAGTCAGGGTTATCATGGTGCAACGGCTGCAGGAATTTTCCCGGTCACAGCTATCGTAAAAATGCCTAATCCTGAAATGGACCGCAGACTTGTTTTCATGAACCTGGAGGCAGCCCAGGATTTTTATGGTGCGTATAATATGCTTACTTCTCTGGTTATTAATCTGGATGACCAGGATATTCTTTCAAAAACCCTCAAGGAAATTACCGGCTCCCTGGATAAAACTCTTTATGAGGTAATGGATTGGAAAGAATTGAACCCGGAGCTTGTACAGCAGATACAGAGTGACCAGTATGGCGGGTATATTATGCTTGGTGTTGATCGTTGGTTTCGGAGTACTGGGCACATTAATCATGATGACCACTGAAAGAAAGCGTGAATTTGCGGTAATGGTTTCAATAGGAATGCAAAAAACAAAGCTTGGATTTATTCTGATCCTCGAGATGATTCTCATGGGATTGGTAGGCATTGTTTCTGGCATTACAGGCAGTTTGCCTGTTATTGCTTTACTTGTTAATCATCCGATTCGCTTCACTGGTGAATTTGCTGAGATTTTTGAACAGTATGGATTTGATCCTATTATGCCTGCAGTTTTTCAAGGCAGTTATTTCACCGGTCAATCTCTTGTTGTACTGTTAATTTTTGCTCTTGCAATTATATACCCTGCATTGACAGTAATAAAAATAAATGAGACAAAAGCTTTAAGGGCGTAATTTAAAAAATCTATACAAATGATCTGGTCTGTTTCATGGAAAAATGTCTGGCGCAGCAAAATCAGGAGTTCTGTAGTTATTGCTGCTTTTATTTTCGGAATTTTCGGAGGTTTATTTACTGTTGCAGTTTTTGTGGGCATGGTCGACCAGCGTGTAAAACTGGCAATTGGAAATGAAGTCTCCCACATTCAGATCCACAATCCTGGCTATCTGGACAATAATGAATTAAAATATGTCATCGATGATTACCCCCGGTTACAGGCAACCTTAAGTAATGTGACCGAGATAAAAGGCTACAGCCCCCGGATAAAAATAATGGGAATGGCCAGTACTTCAGGAAGCGCTTCAGGGATTATGATAAATGGTATCGATGTAGAAAAGGAAAAGGAGGTATCAGGAATCGCCGGTTCAATTGTAGAAGGGGGAGGAGAGTTTTTCGATAAAAACGGAAAGAAATCTATCGTTGTTGGTGAAGATCTCGCGAAAATTTTGAAGCTCACCTATTATATGTTCACACAGGAGGATATTGTGAAAATGAAGGATGATAAAAAGCTCCGGAATCTTGTTCCTCTGCTTGATTCCCTTCAGGATATACGTTACAGAACCGAAAGTGACTTTCAGGCCGCCCTTATATCCACTCTTGGTCAGGAGCAGGCTCAAAAATATTCTTTCCGTCTTAAAAATGAGGCCATTAAATATAAACTGAAACAGAAAATAGTGCTGAGTTTTCAGGCTCTGGATGGCCATATTGCATTCGATGCATTCAGGGTAATAGGTGTATATAAAACAGCAAATTCTGCCTTCGACGGATTGAATGTGTATGTCAGGCAATCAGAAATTGCAGCTGTGGCAAATTTGCAAGACTTACAGTTTAATGAGGTTGCTGTGTTAATATCATCCGTTCAATATGACGATGAGATTGCATCTAAAATCAAATCTGAATTCCCTTATCTGAGTGTACAAACCTGGGCTGAAGTTATGCCGGAGGCCGGGATGTACAGTAAAACAATGAACTTTTACCTTTTAATATTTATGGTTATCATCCTGCTTGCCCTTGGATTTGGTATTGTTAATACCATGCTGATGGCAGTACTGGAACGTACGAAAGAATTAGGTATGCTGATGGCAATTGGAATGAATAAGAAAAGGGTTTTCGGTATGATTATGCTTGAAACTATTTTTCTAAGTCTTGTCGGAGCCGTTATTGGTATGGTGCTGACCTATCTTATTATTTTATATACAGGACACACCGGTATTGATCTGTCAGCAATGTACCAGGAAGGCCTGGAAGCTATGGGATTCAGTGCCCATATTTTCCCGGTGCTAAGCTGGGATTCTTTTGTACAGCTGACACTAATGGTGATACTGACCGGTATTCTGGCATCCATATACCCTGCCCGGAAAGCTTTGAAGTTAAATCCGGCTGAAGCGTTGAGAATAGATATGTAAGAAGCAGGGAGCAGGGAGTAAGGAGTAGGGAGTAGTGTGAGTGTGAAGAGTATTGGGTTTATATTATAGGATATTGAGATGAGAGTTAAGGGAGTCTTACAGAGACAAGAAAGTAATATCAGTTGCGGTCAACAAAAGTTGACGGAATTAATTGGTTGAAATAACGAAGAAAAGAGAACAACATTAGTTGCTATTAATTTAAGCTGTCGGAATATAACTGGTTGAATCAACAGTTTAATTAATACCAGATAACATTTTTTTCAATTTTATATCCCATTATCATGAAAGTTATTGATATAAAAAACCTTGAGAAGATTTATGATGAATCAGAGGTTGAAGTACATGCTATCAGAGGCATTGACCTGGTTTTTGAGGAAGGTGAATTTACAGCAATTGTTGGCCCTTCCGGATCAGGGAAGACGACCCTGCTTAATATGATTGGAGGCCTTGATAAACCTACGAAAGGCGAAATTTTTATTAACGGAACCAATGTGGGCGAGCTAAAATCATCCAGACTTATTGATTTCAGGTTAAATAATATAGGTTTTGTATTTCAAGCTTATAACCTGATACCTGTGCTTACAGCAAAAGAAAATGTTGAATTTATTATGCACCTGCAGGGTAGACCAAAGGCTGAACGTGAAAAACGAACCAGGGAATTACTTGAAGCTGTAGGCCTGGGGGAAAGGATGAATAGTCGCCCTTCCAAATTATCCGGTGGACAACAGCAACGGGTCGCTGTTGCCCGGGCACTTGCATCAAAACCCCGATTTATCCTGGCTGATGAACCAACAGCTAACCTTGATTCTGTTTCAGCAGCCAACCTGCTCGAAATAATGGAAAAATTGAATAAAGAAGAAAATGTCACTTTTGTCTTCTCGACTCACGATGCAAGGGTTGTCAAAAAAGCAAGAAGAGTAATTACCCTTGAAGATGGATTGGTCATCAGCGATAAAGTGAAACACAGATAATAAAGAGATTTGACTTTGTCAAATAAGTATGATCTGTCTGAACAAAAATAGAATATTTCAATATTATCATCCCCGAAAATGAGACATTTCAGAATCCCTGCATTTTTGCTACTATTTTGTTTTCATAATATCTCCGGGCAGGATAATCTAAAAGTAATAACCCTGAATGGCTATCTTTCGGGTATGCAGATGGTCATGTTTCAAGACATTGATGAAGACTGGATGACAGAGAACATGTTTCATAACCGACTGAATCTTTACTTTTATCCTTTGAAAAACTTTTCTGCAAGCGTTCAGTTAAGAAACCGTTTTATTTATGGAGAAACCGTAAACAACACTCCCGGATACAAGGACATGATTAACAGCAGTAATGGCTGGGCTGATCTTTCTTTCAATATCTTTACCGGGGATTATTTTGTGCTGAACACAGCTATTGACAGATTATGGATACAGTATACTGCCGGTAATTTTGAAGCAACTGCAGGCCGACAGAGAATTAACTGGGGACAGACCTTGGTCTGGAACCCGAATGATATTTTCAATGTCTATTCCTATTTTGATATCGATTATATTGAGCGCCCGGGAAGTGATGCAATCCGCCTGAAATACTATACGAGCTACACTTCATCAATTGAGCTAACAGCCAAAACAGACAGTTCAGAAAAAATTACAGCGGCCGGATTGTTTCATTTTAATATCAGGGGGTATGATATTCAATTCCTGGGCGGTATCCTGGAGGAGAAAGACTTAACTGCAGGTTTGGGATGGTCAGGAAATATCTCAAATGCCGGATTTCGGGGAGAAGTATCCTATTTTCATGATATCGATAACTTTAAGGATACAACCGGTTTAATTATGGTATCTACCGGGATGGAATATACATTCAAGAATTCCCTGTTATGGCAGATTGAATTCCTTTATTCAAACAGACCTTTTATGCCCGACGAAGGATTTTTAGGCTATTATACCTCACCGCTTAATGTTAAGTCACTCGCCTTTACAAAGTATTCATTATTCACATCCATTAATTATTCCTTTACACCCCTTTTTAATTGTTCCTTTGCAGGAATGTATTTCCCGAAATTAAGCGGATTTTTTACAGGTCCTTCCATTACTTATAATATGATGGAAAATGTTGATCTCAGTATGTTCCTTCAATATTTTTCCGGTGAAATGACTGATCCTTTAACACTTGATAAAAAAAGGGAAGATATCACGATTGCATTTCTCAGGCTACGGTGGAATTTTTAATTAAATACTTTCCTGCTGAATTAATTTTTCTTTTTTTCAAAATACATTAAAATATTCCTTTCTTCCACCCCCATCTAAATTTTATATCTTTGAAGCTTATTTCCTGTTTAATAATTTGATTATATTCTGAATGAGTAGATTAGGAATATTTTTATGCCTTCTGTTATTATTCTCCATGCGGGCTGGTGCAACTGATCCTCCTGTCTTTGATTATATTGACAGAAATGAAATGGATTCAATTGCAGAATTTATTTCTTACAACAACATAAATGGAATTTACGGTTCAGATAGTATAACGATTTTAGTACATGCCATTAGTACAGGGCATACAAGGATTGTTAATTTCCTTCTTAAAAATGGGGCTGATGCCAATCAGTTCGTTAAAGGAAAAAGTCCATTAATGTATGCAATAGAACAGGGCTCCCGTCAACAGGTAAAAATTCTTCTTGATCACGATGCCAGGATAAATGTGACAGATGCTGAAGGTAATCATTCCCTGATCTATTCTGCAATTAACGGAGAGATTGGTATTATTAAAACACTTGTACGAAATGGTGCCTATCTGAATTATAAAAACAAAACATTCAATTCAGCATACGATATGGCAGTGAGCAGTAACAACCCCGATGCTGCCAAATATCTTAAGCTCAGATATGAAAGAAACCTGCCTGAAGCACATGATGGTCCGTATATACAATGGAAACAAAATGATAAAATTATTGCTTATTACCTGTTTCATGATTCAATCTTAAACCATACAAAAAAGATAAAGAAATCTGTTAAAGCTGATTCTGATCCATTTGTCATGAAAGGCTTTTCGAAGGATGTACAGGATTATACATTAAGAAAAAAAGCCGATCCTGTGCCTGCAGAATTCGGCAGCATAAATAAACTACTTATTATTGGAGATATTCATGGAGGATATGACAGCCTGGTGAAATTTCTTCAGGCAAACCAGGTAATTGACGCTAACTTAAACTGGATCTGGAACGATGGGCATGTATTGTTTCTTGGAGATATTTTTGATAGAGGCGATAAAGTAACTGAAGCCCTCTGGTTAATCTATGAACTTGAATATCAGGCTGCTGAAAATGGAGGGTTTGTACATTTTGTGCTTGGTAATCATGAAATTCTTGTACTGTTAAAAAACATGTTGTATATTTCTGATAAATATTATTATTTATGTAAAAAACTCCGGGTTACTTACGGGTTTCTTTACCATAAAAAAACTGTCCTTGGTCAATGGCTTCGAACAAAGAATACGATTATAAAATTAGATGATAAATTATTTGTACATGCCGGGATATCACCTGAAATTTCTATGCTGGATTTAAGTATTGAAGAAATAAATGATATGGTAAGGTTTTTTCTGAATCACCCTGAGCGTAACAGAAAATTTAGTATTGAAACAAAAGAGCTGATTCTCGGGGATGAAGGACCATTCTGGTACAGGGGTTATCTTGAGGATAACAGTCAGTTTCACCAGATCACTGAAAAAGAATTGGATGATATACTCAATCAATACAACGCCTCCAGTATCTATGTCGGGCATAACAATGTTGATGAAATAACTTCAGCATTTAATCAAAAGTTATTCTTTCTGGATGTCCCATTTTACACGTTTGGATTTTCAATGAATGCCCTGTTGTTTGAAAATGGTAATATGTATATCACAAATTCTCAGGGCACCAGGGTAGAATATAACATATCAGACAAATGAGCAATTACTAAAAATGTAATTATACCGGTGATGAATCAAGGCAAGTAATGCCGTCGTAAAGGAATGTGAATTACTTATCAATATGATATATAATCTGCTTAAAATCAAATCAATACCATATAAAAATGAAACAAATAGTTAACATCCGGATTTTTCTGGTCTGTTTTACCATTATTTATCATTTTTGTTCTTTTTTAAGCCTTGCCCAGACTGAGGCTGATCCCGCAGGTTTCCACCCAGCCGCAACAAAATTATTCCAATCTGATGATTTGGTTGAACTTACCTTATCCTTCAATATGAACGAGGTACTGAAAGATGTAGGAGACGACCGTATAAAACACGATGCAATAATAACTTATACGGATGAAGCCGGGCAGCAGATATCTCTTCCAATCAGGATCAGAACACGCGGACATTTTCGAAGAGATCCTGTTAATTGTAATTTCCCGCCCATACTTCTTGATTTCCCAAAATCAGAAACAGTAAATACAATCTTTGAAGGTCAGAATGAACTTAAGCTTGTCACTCATTGCCGGTCGAAATCAAAATCATTTGAACAAATTGTAATTAAGGAATATCTTGTTTATAAAATATACAACCTTTTTACAGAGGAAAGTTTTCGTGTAAGACTGGTAAGGATTTTATATGAAGATACAGAAGGGAAAAAAGATCCAATCACACAATTTGGATTTTTAATTGAACCCGAGGAACAGATGGCAGACCGTAATGGTTATGAAATAATGGAAATTGAATATGTATCCCAGGAGAGAACACAGCAGGACAAAATGATGACGCTATGTGTCTTTCAATATTTTATTGGAAATACGGATTGGTCGGTTCCGGTACTTCATAATATTATACTACTTTCAAAGGATGTTCAACAACCTCCGGTTGCTGTTCCATATGATTTTGACTGGTCCGGGATGGTAAATGCTCCCTATGCTTACCCGGCACCTCAACTGGGTATAGAAAATGTGCGCCAGCGCTTATTCCGTGGATTTTGCAGGCCTGAAGAAGAATACCAGCCTGCATTTGATCTTTTCTTGGAAAAAAAGTCAGAGATCTACTCGTTATGTGAAAATTTTCCTTACCTCGATCCACGGGAACTTAAAGGTCTTACCAATTATTTCAATCTCTTCTATAAAACCATCCAAAACCCTAAAAGTGTCCGCAATGAGTTTTATCTTAAATGCAGATCGAATTAACAGGATATTAACCTCCTGGTAATATCATTAGAAGGGTATGAATATTGGTGCGATTTAAGTTCAGTAGCGCTTCATAAGTAACTCATAGATACTTATATTTGTCTGTATCAATGCCGGACAATATTTTATAGTTCAAATGAGAGCAGTAATTCAAAGAGTATCAGCAGCCTCTGTTATAATTAAAGAAAAATGTACGGCAGAGATCAATGAAGGATTGCTAATTTTGCTGGGAATAGAAGAGGGTGACACTTATGAAGATATTGAATGGCTCAGCGGAAAGATCTCAAGACTCAGAATTTTCAGAGATGAAGCAGGTATGATGAATCTTTCCGTGATGGATACTGGTGGTGAAGTGCTGGTGATCAGTCAGTTTACCCTTCATGCCAGTACTAAAAAAGGAAACAGACCTTCCTATATACGGGCTGCGAAACCTGAAACTGCCATTCCATTATACAATCAATTCGTCGAGAAATTATCAAAAGATATTGGGATACCTGTTCAGACAGGCGATTTTGGAGCATATATGAAAGTCTCGTTGATTAATGATGGTCCTGTCACCATTATCATCGACACAAAAAACCGGGAATGATGGTTATGAAAGAATTTATTGATAAACAGTATGTTCCACAGGATACGATCGTTATGCAAAAAGATACTGTCCTCATTTCCAGCGGTCATGATTCAGTAAACAGAATAATTGATTCAACCAAAACATTACAAACCAGGGATATCATATCATCCAGAAATAAAAATGATACTATTCCTATTAAATATGCTTCGAACGGAGAAAATATACCAGAAAGGATAATCTCTGCCGATCCCATAACTACACCTTCCACTGAAAGATCATTAAGCCTTGTTCGTGAAATATTCCCGGCCGAGGAAATACCATACCTGCTGGATACCAGTGATCTCGTCTATAATGATCATAACCCGTTGACAAAATTCAAAGATCATTATTATATCACCAGGGATTCTTCCGGGCTTGTTTTTAAAAAGGAGAACAGTCAGGTTAACTCCGCGACATTAGAAAACTTCAATAAAGATGTTAACAACAGTGCAGCATCTGATTTCGATATGAGCCCGGATTGGTTAATGGGCATTATTATTGTTAGCTTGATTGTCCTGGCCTGGTTAAAATTATTTTATCATAAGTTCATAAATAATACGGCTATATCTCTCTGGAATTTTCAATTGTCCAAAAAGGAATTCAGAGATCAGAATATTTTTTCCAGAAGGGTTGCTTTCATATTAAATCTTAATTATATAATTATCGGAGGATTATTTATTTACCTCGTTTTCAGCTATTTCCGTATCAATCCATATAATCTGGGACCCTTTCCACTATATTTATTTTCTGCCGGACTCTTGCTTATAATCTTGTTAATCAATCAAATACTATTACTCCTTGCAGGATTTATCTTCAATCAGCAGGAGAATTTTATGGAATATCTTCATCAAATATTACTCATATATAAGAACATTGGCATCTTTTTTATACCTGTTGTGCTCTGTATAGCCTATATACAGGACAATTTACGTATTTATTTAATAATCAGCGGGATAGCTTTGTTTTTGCTGGGTTATTTATTTCGTTTTGTTAAGGGCATTCAAATAATAATTAAAAAAGATGTTTTATTATTATATTTGATTTTATACCTTTGTACCCTTGAAATTCTACCTGTTGTGATATATTGCAAGTTTTTTTCTTCCTGGTTATAACAGGTTTGCAAAAAGCGATGTTTCATGAGAATAAAGAAAATACTTGTATCGCAACCTAAACCTGAAAACGGAAAATCCCCTTATTTTGAGCTGGCCGAAAAGAATAATCTGCAGATTGATTTCAGGCCATTTATTCAGGTTGAAGGTTTATCAGCCAAGGAATTCAGACAAAACCGTATTGACATCCTGAAGCACTCTGCTGTTATTTTTAACAGCAAAACAGCGATAGACCATTTCTTCAGGATCTGTGAAGAGATGAGAATTGCGGTCCCTGATTCAATGAAGTATTTCTGCATTTCGGAATCCACAGCATATTACCTGCAGAAATATATTGTTTACAGGAAAAGAAAGATTTTTTACGGCAATGGTAAAATTGAAGACCTGATGGAGCTTATCAATAAGCACAGCGATGGATTTTACCTTGTTCCTCTTTCTGACCTGCACAATGAGGAACTTCCAAATGCTCTTGATAAGAATAATATACAATACACCAAAGCCATTCTTTACAGGACAATCTGCAGTGATCTTTCCGATCTTGGCCAACTGGATTACGATATCCTGGTGTTCTTCAGTCCATCAGGGATTAAGTCTCTTTTCAAGAATTTCCCTGGCTTTAAACAGAATAATACTAAAATTGCCTCATTTGGTGAATCAACTGCCAAGGCTGTTAAAGAGGCAGGATTAAGGCTTGACATTGAAGCTCCAAAACCTGAGACACCTTCAATGACAATGGCGCTTGAATTGTTCATCAGGGAGTTTAATAAAAACAACAAATAACTTGTCACCTATCAGGCATTGTTGATTTTATCTACTGTAACAAGACAGGACTGCAATTACGTTAATATAATCAAGCTTTCATTAAATTACCCGATCCCTTAATTAATATTCGCATTTTGTTAAATTCTTATTCTCTTTTTTTGGTTAGATGTGTTATTAAACTCACTTAACAAATCGGAACGTCTGAAAAGTTCGAGATTGATTGGAGAAATAATAAGCTCCGGTGAATCTTTTACCGTCATGCCTTTAAAATTTTTCTGGGATCTATGTCCGGGTGATAAAAATCAGTATCCAGCAAAGATGGCTGTTAGCGTCTCCAGCAGGAATTTCAAACGGGCGGTCGACAGAAATCTAATAAAAAGACGTATCCGCGAAGCATACAGGATAAACAAATTGGAGTTATATAAATATCTTTCAGATAATAATTTATTTTTAAACTCTGTAATCCTGTACATGCCAAAAACAATTTTCACATACCAGCAAATGGAAGAAAGCATTAAAAAGATACTTGATATTTTAATCAACCATTTACAAAGTCAGAATATTTCGAAACTCCATAATCACAAATGAAAGCAGGGATATTTTTTTGTTTTGCCTTTATCAATAGCATTAGTTTGTTTTCCCAGGTGCTAACGGATACCATGTATTTCGATATAGCATGGGAACAAACATCCAGGGAAAATGCAAAATATTATCGAATCATCACAATGGATAATTCAGGTGATTTTCTTTTTCATGTCACGGATTATTATCTTTCCGGTCAGGTTCAGATGACAGGCACTTACAGATCTATCCGGCCTGATTACCGGGAGGGTAAATTCTCCTGGTATTTCCCAAATGGCCAGAAACAGCAGGAATGTGAATACAAGAATAATATGGTTCATGGTATTCTGGAAGAGTGGTATGAAAACGGTCACCAAAAGTCACGTCAGAGATTTCATGAAGAAGTACCGGAAGGGCCGATGAAAACATGGAATCAGGACGGGACGATACAGATGGAAACTCAATACAGTGAAGGATTAAAACATGGTTATTTTATCACTTATTACAATAATGGCCAGATGATCAGGAAAGATCTTTATGAGCATGGAATATTAATAGAAGGGCAATGTTTTAATCCTGATGGTACGGCTGCCGATTATTTTCCATATATTGTTCTGCCACGTTTTAAAGGTGGTCCATCCGAACTAAGAAAATTTATTGAGAAGAATCTGCAATATCCAAAATCAGCAGAAAAGTCAGGTAAAGAAGCTACTATCCTGGTGCTGTTCACTGTTGATAAAACCGGTGAGGTAAAGGATCCACAAATTGTACATGGCGATATTGAATCCTTCAATGAAGAAGCTCTGCGTCTTGTCAAATCCTTTCCTGCATGGATACCTGGGATGATAGACGGGATCCCTAGTGCTCTTCAAATGTCCGTCCCAATTGACTTCCGGCTTCGGTAAAAGCTTTTCATCCAGATACTTTCCCTTTATTAACAGGTTATCACGGTCCACTTCTCCGATAATTTTGTTTATTGATATTTCATACCTTTGAGATACTTTCAATCCCTAAACCAAATAACTATGCCATCCTTCAACAATAACAGTATTCTCCGGATTTGTATATTTCTAATATTTGTGCCGGTATTAATCGGTTGTCAGAAAAAGGCTGAATCAACCGAAGAAATCAATCCTGAATTTACTTCATATATTTCAGCATTTACGGCTGGTAGTATTTCCAATGAATCCAGTATCCGTATCCGACTTACCGCAGAATACCAGGAAGCGTTTACACCCTACGAACCAATTACCGGAAAACTTTTCAGGTTTCAGCCCAGCCTGCAGGGTGTTACCTATTGGGTTGATAGCAGGACAATAGAGTTCAAACCTGATGAAAGGATGAAATCAGGTGCCGGTTATAATGTTTCATTTGATCTTTCCAAAGTAACAGATGTTCCGGATCATTTGAAAAATTTTGAATTCCATTTCCAGATTTTACAACAAACCTTTTCAGTAGAAATGGAGGGAATCAGAACTTATTCAACAACAAATCTTGAATGGCTCAGATCATATGGCAGGATCATTACTGCCGATGTCATTGAAGATAACCTTATTGAAAAGGTACTGCAGGCAAATCAAAACAGAAGGCCTCTTCCTGTAACCTGGGAACATGATCCTGACGGAAAGATCCATGAATTTATTATTGATAGCTTGCAGCGCACGGAGAAAGAAGAAACGGTTGAATTATCCTGGGATGGTCATAAAATCAATATAGATGTTTCCGGATCCGAAAAAATCAATATTCCTGCTTTAGGGGATTTTAAAATAATGGAGATCTCTGTCGTTCAACAACCAGAACAATATATCCTGCTTAGATTTTCCGATCCTCTTGATCCGGATCAATACCTGCGTGGACTTATTACTCTTGAAAATGGGACTGATATTCAATATATCATTGAAGACAATGTGATAAAAGCATATCCATCAGCAAGGCAAACCGGGATACTTAAAGTTAATATTGAAGCTGGAATTAAAAATATTCTCGGTTATAAACTTAAGACACGACAGGAGTATAATCTGAGTTTTCAGGAAGTTAAACCGGCAATCCGTTTACTGGGTAAAGGAGTTATCCTCCCGCATTCAAATGATTTGATTTTTCCATTCGAAGCAGTTAACCTTAAAGCTGTTGAAGTGAAGGTCATCCGGATCTATGAAAACAATATCGGACAGTTTCTCCAGGTTAATTATCTTGATGGAAATTCACAGCTTAAGCGCGTAGGTCGTTTAATTCTTAAAAAGACGATTAACCTTACATCTGACAGACCGATTGATTGGGGTACATGGAACACTTTTTCCCTGGATCTTGCTGATCTCATTCACCATGAACCGGGTGCAATATACCGGATTGAGCTTGGTTTTAGAAAAAATCATTCACTCTATCCCTGTCAGGAAGAATTCACTGCTGAAGAAGTGACAGTTGACTTGGAAGAGGATTATGATGAGGCATTTGAGGAGGAATTAAGTTACTGGGATTCTTATGAATCATATTATTATGATGATTATGAAGACGGGTATTATTACTGGGACTATAGTTGGGAAGAAAGGGATGACCCCTGTTCCAATTCATATTATGGCAGCCACAGGAGTGTATCAAGAAATATCCTGGCATCTGACCTGGGCATTATTGCAAAGGGAGGCGCTGATCAGTCCATGACATTTGCAGTTACTGATCTCAGGACAACGGAAGTGATTCCCAATGTGACCATTGAAGTTTATAACTATCAACAGCAGTTACTTGGGGAGGTTCAGACGAATACAGAGGGGCTTGCAGAGATCACACTTCAAGGGAAACCTTTTTACCTTGTTGTCAGGAATGGTGAACAGCGCGGGTATTTGAGACTGGATGATGGATCTTCGCTGTCTCTCAGTACGTTTGATGTAACAGGAAATGTTATACAAAAAGGCATTAAAGGCTATATTTATGGAGAGAGGGGGGTGTGGAGACCCGGTGATACGTTGTTTCTTTCTTTTATGCTGGAGGATAAAAACGCGACTCTTCCTCAGAACCATCCGGTAAGCTTTGAGTTGATCAATCCAAATGGTCAGGTTACCAGGAAAATAATCCGGACGTCCGGCACAAATGGCTTGTATAGCTTTATAACTGCTACGGATCCTGAAGCTCCTACAGGAAATTGGACAATCAGGATTAAAGTTGGAGGTACCACATTTACTAAATGGTTAAGAATTGAAACTGTCAAACCCAATCGTCTTAAAATCAATCTTGATTTTGGCGTGGATAAACTATCAGTCTCCCACCCCGGCATCAAAGGCACCATTGAAGCAAACTGGCTTCATGGGGCAGTAGCCAGGAATCTCCGTGCTCAGATTAATACAACCCTTTCACAGATTCAGACATCCTTTCCTAAATATGCAGATTTTAACTTTGATGATCCTGTCAGATCATTTTATTCCGAGGAACAGACGATCTTTGATGGATATCTGAATGAAGAGGGTATGGCGGTTTTTTCAACTGACATTTATGTCAGCACTGCAGCACCAGGTATGCTGAGGGCAAATTTTGTCACACGTGTTTTTGAAGAAAGCGGGGAATTCAGTATTGATAGATTTTCTATTCCGTACTCTCCTTTTACAAGTTATGTGGGGATTAAAACTCCCAGGGGCGACAGGGCCCGTGGTATGCTACTGACGGACACAACCCATACGGTGTATCTGATTACGCTTGATCCTGATGGCAATCCTATCTCCCGCGATAATCTCGATGTGAAAATTTACAAAATCAACTGGAGATGGTGGTGGGATGCTTCCTATGATAATCTTGCCTCTTATATCGGAAGTAGAGAACATGCTCCTATATTCAATGAACGCTTAAATACACGAAATGGTGAAGGCAGTTTCAGATTTAAAATAGATTATCCCGAATGGGGCAGGTTCCTGATCAGGATTACCGATCCTGTCAGTGGCCATACTACCGGAAAAGTTGTATATATCGACTGGCCTGGTTGGGCCGGAAGGGCACAACGTGAACATCCGGGAGCAGCATCCATGCTTACATTCAGCACCGATAAACAAACCTATTCAGTTGGTGAATCAGCTATCTTATCCCTCCCAACATCAGGACAGGGAAGAGCTCTTGTAAGCATAGAAAACGGATCCAGAGTCCTTGAAGCTTACTGGATTGAAGCCAGAGAGCCTGAGTCCAAGTTTACTTTCAAGATTTCACAGGAAATGACACCAAATATTTATATCCATGTAACATTTGTTCAGCCTCATGCTCAAACGACTAATGACCTGCCTGTCAGGCTTTACGGAGTTATACCTGTTCTGGTTGAAAATCCTGAAACACGCCTTACACCGGTTATTTCCATGCCTGATGTATTGAAACCGGAAGGAGAGATTACTATCGGGATAAGTGAAAAAAACAACCAGGAATGTGCTTACACACTCGCTATTGTGGATGAAGGTTTGTTAGACCTAACACGTTTTCGTACACCCGACCCCTGGTCTTCTTTTTATGCCAGGGAAGCACTTGGCGTTAAAACCTGGGATGTATATGATATGGTTCTTGGTGCCTATGGTGGTAAAATTGAAAAGATCTTCAGTATCGGTGGTGGATGGGAAGAAGAAGATGGAGAAGGAGCCCAGAGTAAAGCCAACCGCTTCCCTCCAATGGTAAAATTCCTCGGCCCATTTGTGCTTAAAAAGGGACAAACAAATAATCATTCCATTCTCCTGCCAAGATATGTAGGATCAGTTAAAACAATGGTTGTGGCAGGTAATCAGAAAGCATACGGATCTGCTGAAAAAATTACACCTGTTAGAAAACCACTAATGGTTCTTGCAACATTGCCACGTGTTCTTGGACCTTCGGAACAGGTTAAGTTGCCTGTAACCATTTTCGCTATGGAAGAAAATCTTAAAAATGTGGAGGTTGAAATTACAGCAAATGATTTTTTTGATATTATTGGCAGGAATAAAGAAACGGTTAGTTTTTCACAAATCGGGGATAAGGTCATTACCTTTAATTTAAAGGTGAAGCCACAAATCGGGATTGGAAAAGTAAATATTACAGCCAAAAGTGGATTGGAAATTGCCAGATATGATATTGAACTTGATATCCGAAATCCCAATCCTCCAGTAACTGAATTTATTGATACAATTGTTGAACCGGGACAGACATGGGAGCAATCTTTCCGGCTTGCCGGTATGCCAGGAACAAATACAGCCTTATTTGAGGTTTCAAACATTCCACCCATTGACTTTGGCAGAAGGTTGAAATATCTCATCTCCTATCCCCATGGTTGTATTGAGCAAACAACATCCGCTGTATTTCCACAACTTTTCCTTGATAATGTCATGGATCTTGATGAAAAAACCCAGAAAGTAACAGAAGGAAATATCAAAGCTGCTATCCTGAGAATCAATTCCTTTATGTTACCCAGTGGTGGACTGGGATACTGGCCGAATGCACAGGCTGAAAATGAGTGGGGCACATCCTATGCCGGTCATTTTATGATTGAAGCGGAGTTAAAAGGATATGGACTTCCTGTTAACTTTATTAAAAACTGGTTAAAATACCAGAAAAAGGCTGCCAAAAGCTGGAGAAAAAGTACTTATAAATATCGTCAGGATGACCTGATTCAGGCTTATCGTTTGTATACCCTTGCACTTGCAAATTCCCCTGATCTTGGATCTATGAACCGACTAAGAGAGCAACCAGACTTGTCTACCCAGGCCCGTTGGCGTCTTGCTGCAGCATACATGCTTGCCGGCCAGCCTGAAGTTGCACAATCCATCATCAACACTTCTTCCAAGGATATCAGTTATTATTCCGGATTTAATTACAGCTATGGCTCAAGGGAACGGGACTGGGCAATGATTCTTGAAACCCTTACACTGATGGATAAGCGATCAGAATGTATCGATCTCGTAAAAAAAATATCTGATGCACTGGCAGGTAATAATTGGTTAAGTACACAAACCACAGCATACTGCCTGCTGGCTATGTCAAAGTTCGCAGGAACTGAAAGTACATCAAAAGAGTTAAAATTTGAATATGTGCTTGAAAAAGGCAGGCAAACAACCAATGTGTCTACCCGATTACCTTTTACCCAGTTCGAACTCGATGTAAAAGATAAATCAGAGGCATTTTTAAAGGTTACAAATAAAGGAACAGGAATTATCTTCGCCAGAATCACCATGGAGGGTGTGCCTGAAATCGGTAATCTGTCAGCTGAACAAAACAACCTTGTCATGTCCATCGAATATACAGATATGAAAGGTAATCCAATGGATATGAGTAGTATACTGCAAGGCACTGATTTCCTTGCAAATGTCACTGTCATTAATCCCAGGGGTGCTGAAAACTACAGGGATATGGCTCTAATACAGATATTCCCCTCCGGCTGGGAAATTCATAATACCAGGATGGATGATGTAATCCCCGCCTATCAATCTTCGTTGGTTAACTACCAGGATATCCGTGATGACCGCGTATATACTTATTTTCACCTTCCCATGAATGATCGTAAAAAATTCGTTATTCAACTCAACGCTGCATATCTCGGCAAGTTTTTTCTGCCAACAGTATATTGTGAAGCAATGTATGACAACAGGATCAATGCCAGAATTCCCGGGAAATGGGTCGAGGTTATCCAATGAAAGCAATAAAACAATTAAATATGATTTTTCAGTGGATCAAATATATTTTATGTATTTAAAAAACCTGGAAGGAAGCAACCATTTTTTTCGACAATGTGAAATGATATCTTGTTATTATTTTAACCATCTGCCTGTTCGAAGAAGGTTTTTAAAATTCATGTAATTTCATACTATGGGTAATAATTGATTACCGGAGTAGTTTAGCGCTGCATTAAAAATGATTATAACAAAGCACGTAATTGTAAGGTCAATATTGGTGGTAATATCTATTGTGATCTTATCGGTTTTTTTGGTTTCACTCCCTGATCCGCTCTTTAACGACCCAACATGTACAGTTATGGAGGATCGTGAAGGAGAGCTGCTGGGTGCAAAAATAGCTGACGATGGCCAGTGGAGATTTCCATACAATGAACATATCCCTGGAAAATTTGAAAAGGCTATTATTTTATTTGAGGATCAATATTTCTATTATCACCCCGGTGTTAATCCTTTTTCTCTTTTCAGAGCACTGGTGACAAACATTCGTGAAGGCCGCATTGTAAGTGGAGGCAGCACAATCACAATGCAGGTTATCAGGTTATCACGAAAAAACAAGCCGAGGACTATATCCGAAAAAATAATTGAAATCCTTCTTGCGATCCGTCTTGAGTTATCTTTTTCCAAAAGTGAAATTCTTGCATTATATGCTTCACATGCACCTTTCGGTGGAAATGTTGTTGGCCTTGATGCTGCCTCCTGGCGGTATTTCGGCTGCGCTCCTGAATATCTTTCATGGGCCGAAGCAGCTATGCTGGCAGTTTTGCCCAATTCTCCTTCCCTCATCCACCCCGGAAGAAACAGGGATGCTCTTCTCATTAAAAGGAATCAATTACTGGACAGGTTATATGCAAAACAAAAGATTGATTCTGTTACGCTGGTTCTTTCCAGGCTTGAGCCCCTGCCGGAAGAACCTCTACCATTGCCTTCTCTGGCACCGCATCTGCTGAGCAGGGTGTATTTTAATTTTCGGGGAGAAAAAATTCGAACAACACTTTCCAGATCATTGCAGGAAAAGGCTGTTCAAATTCTTGATGGTCACCATAATAAACTGATGCATAATAAAATTTATAATGCCGCCTGTATTATTCTTGAAGTTGAAACTGGTGAAGTACTTGCCTATGTTGGTAATACTCAAAACCTGGATAATCCCGAACATAGCAGCGATGTCGATATCATTATCTCCCGAAGAAGTACAGGAAGCATTTTAAAACCAATCCTTTATTGTTTGATGCTCAATGAAGGGGCTATTCTCCCGGGAACGCTTATACCCGATATCCCGACCTATTATTCAGGATACACACCGAAGAATTTTTCCCACACTTATGATGGTGCAGTACCTGCAAAAAGAGCTCTCGCCAGGTCATTGAATATCCCTGCCGTGAGGATGTTACAACAATTCGGACTGGAACGGTTCTATTTCTATTTGAAGAAATTAGGGATTACGACGCTTGATTTCCCCTCTGAACATTATGGATTATCATTAATCCTTGGAGGAGCAGAAGGTACCCTCTGGGACATAACCGGGATATTTTGCAGTTTTGCCAGAATTTTACAGAACTATCATGAAAATGATGGTCGATACTTTCAATATAATATCCATCCCCCTTCATATATTACAACTCATCCTGACAGATTGAAAAAGGATGAAGTTAAACATGAAATAACACATAATAACATCGTTAAAGCAAGTTCAATATGGTTAACTTTCCAATCATTAATTGAAGTGAACAGGCCAGAAAACGAATATGGCTGGGAAATGTTCAATTCATCTGTTAATATAGCATGGAAGACAGGTACAAGTTTCGGGTTTAGAGATGGATGGGCTGTGGGAACAACGCCCGATTATACAATTGGTGTATGGGTTGGTAATGCTGATGGTGAGGGTCGTCCCGGTCTCACCGGAATTCAGACTGCTGCCCCGATTATGTTTGATCTGTTTGAACTTCTGCCTTCGGAGTCCTGGTTCGAAACACCTGCTGAAGAGCTTCAACTGGTTTCTGTTTGCCGCCAGAGCGGTCACAGGGCAGGTATTTACTGTCCCCAGACAGAACAAATCCTGGTACCCCAGGCATGCTTAAATACAGAACCCTGTCCCTATCATATTATGATCCACCTGACAGCGGATGGTAAATATCGGGTTACCAAAGATTGTAATTATAACAATGAGATGTATCATGAATCATGGTTTGTTCTTCCACCTGTTCAGGAATGGTATTATAAATCAAAACACCCTGATTACCAGATCCTTCCTCCTTATCACCCCGGCTGCGCGCCCGAAGAATTCATTGCCACCATGGACCTCATTTATCCAAAACAGTCGGCACGGATTTATATTCCATATGATCTCGATGGAAAGAAGGAACAGGTAGTGCTGGAAGCCACGCATCGTAAATCGGGAACAGTTATTTACTGGCATCTGGATGAAACATATATAGGGCACACACAGTATATCCATCAACTTGGTATCTCCCCTAAGAAAGGAATCCACACCCTGACCCTGGTAGATGAATTCGGTAACATACTGGAAAAAAATTTTGAGGTGCTGGATCAATAAAATTTGAATATGTATATGGTCGTACCTGAGACTTTTCATTTGCAGGGGGTAATGACTGAATCATCAAACTGTTTATAAAATCCTGCCATTTAATTTTTACCTCACTTCACGTGGCTAAGTAAATACATAATTCAAAATTCCTTTGCTGGCACATGTTTTGTGATGAGATCTAAAGATTATAAACTATCTTTGTTCTTTATTAAACAATGCCTTTTATGAAAAACTATAGAGTGAAAAGAATCCTTGTGATTTTTATTATTTTACTTGTCCTTTCAGGAAGTTCAGTAATATTTATCTCCTTCAGCAATGATGACTTTAAGCTTGTTAAAAGTCTAGAGATCTATTACTCCCTGTTCCGCGAACTTAATCTATTCTACGTTGACGAAACAGATCCTGAAAAGCTTGTTGAATCAAGTATTGAAGGTATGTTAGAGGAGCTGGATCCCTATACTTCCTTTATTCCCGAATCTGAACAGGAAAACTTCAATTTTATGACTACCGGACAGTATGGTGGTATTGGTGCCTTGATAAGGAGAAGCGGTGATTATGCCATCATTGCCGAACCATATTATGACTTCCCGGCTGCCAAAAATAATTTAAGAGCTGGTGATACAATTGTTGCTATTGACGGGATATCCATGAAAGAAAAAGAAATTACAAATATCAGTGATCATCTTAAGGGTACTCCGGGAACGCCTGTAAGGATCACACTCCGGAGGATTGGTGTGAAGGGTGAGTTTGAAAAGACATTGATAAGGGAAAGGATTACTATTAATAATGTCCCTTACTATGGTATGATCAGTGAACAGATCGGGTATGTCAGGCTTTCAAATTTTACGACCGATGCTGCTAAAGAAGTTAAGAATGCTGTCCTTGAACTGAAAAGAAAATACAAACCTGTCGGTATTATTCTTGATGTTCGGGGTAATCCAGGGGGATTGCTCATTGAATCAGTGGATGTTGCCAACTTATTCATTGAATATGGCCAGGAGATTGTCATTACAAAGGGCAGGGTTGACCAATGGGATTATACTTATAAAACACGTGGCATACCTGTTGATACAGAAATACCTGTTGTTGTTCTTGTAAGCAGGTCTTCCGCTTCTGCATCCGAGATATTGGCAGGATCCATGCAGGATCTTGACCGTGGTGTTATTATTGGTCAGCGGACATATGGAAAAGGACTTGTTCAGACAACCAGGAACCTGGCATATAACAGTAAATTAAAGGTAACTACAGCCAAATATTACATCCCCAGCGGACGATGTATACAGGCGCTTGATTATTCAACCCGGAATGAAGATGGTAGCGTGGGTGCTATACCTGATTCCCTGATTTCTGAATACCAGACCAAAAATGGCCGTAAAGTTTATGATGGCGGTGGCATCCTGCCAGATATTATTACAACACCGGGAAACGTCAGTCAGTTTACCATCTCCCTTTTTACTCAGAATATTATTTTTGACTTCGCAACAATATATGCATCATGTCACGATTCAATTTTACCTGTTAAGGACTTTGTTATTTCCGATGAACTCTATGCAGAATTCATGGCATATGTTATAGATAGAAATTTCACCTATTCTACGAGAAGTGAGGATAATTTAAAAAAATTGATTGAATCATCCAGGCAGGAGAAATATTATGAATTGGCTGCTGATGAATTCGCCGCACTTGAAAAAAAGCTTGCCCACGACAATGAGAAGGATCTTAATCATTTCAGGGATGAAATTGCCAGACTGTTAAAACAGGAAATCGTTTTAAGGTATTATTACCAGTGGGGGAGTATGGAAGCAGCTATTGAAAATGATCCGGAAATAGAAAAAGCAGTTGAAGTCCTTAAAAATAATGATGATTATTTGAGTATTCTTGGCTATCAAACGGAGAAAATACATGCTTCACTAACTGAATAATAATTCCCATTCGCAGTATTTAACTTCCTGATCGTTGTATAAACTAGTGTGCTTCAAGCCAGTTATTCCCAACGCTGCAATCCACAACCAGTGGAACATTCAAAGGATAGGCATGTTCCATTTCTTGAACAACGATTTCTTTTATTTCTTCCAGCTCAGGTTTGTAAACATCGAAGACCAGTTCATCATGTACCTGCAGGATCATTTTGCTTTTTAGATTATTATCTATTATTCTTTTATGAATATTAATCATCGCAATTTTTATAATGTCTGCAGCTGATCCCTGGAGCGGTGCATTAATTGCATTCCTTTCAGCAAAACCTCTGACCACGGCATTATGGGAATTAATATCCTGCAAATATCTTCTTCTTCCCAACAGAGTAACAACATATCCATTTTCTTTTGCAAACTGGATACTTTTTTCCATATAATGCCTGACTAACGGATAAGATCTAAAATAACCATCAATCAGTTCTTTTGCTTCAGCTCTGCTAATATTCAGGCGTTGAGACAGTCCAAAGGCTGAGATACCATAAATAATACCGAAATTTGCAGTTTTTGCTCTTCCTCTCATTTCCCTTGTAACTTCATCAGGAGAGACATTAAATATTTTTGCCGCAGTTGATCTGTGAATATCTTCTCTGTTTTTAAAAGCATTTTGAATATTCATATCTCCACTCATATGGGCCATCAACCTTAATTCGATCTGATTATAATCTGCTGATAAAAGGACATGATTACTATCTGAAGGGACAAAGGCTTTACGGATTTCTCTTCCCCGTTCTTCCCGTACAGGGATATTCTGCAAATTTGGATTGTTGGAACTTAATCTGCCTGTTGAGGTAATAGTTTGATTGAATGAAGTATGTAATTTCCCTGTTTTAGGCTTGATCATTCTTGGCAAGGCATCAACATAAGTTGAAAGTAATTTCTTTAACGTTCTGTATTCAAGTACTTTCGGAATAATCGGGTGCTGATCAGATATCTTGCTAAGTACATCCTCGCTTGTTGCATACATCTTTGTTTTTGTCCTTTTAATATCCGAACTGATTTTTAACTTTTCAAACAAGATTTCTCCAAGTTGTTTCGGTGAAGAAATATTAAATTTTTCACCAGCGTGCTCAATTATTTCTTTTTCCAGTATATCTAAATCTCTACCCAATTCCTTTCCGTATTGTTGCAGTGAAGATATATCAAGCATCACACCGCTGATTTCCATCATAGCCAGAATCCCTATCAGGGGAAATTCAATTATTTCTGCAAGATTAACCAGGTCAAGTTTATTCAGCTTTTCTGTTAATAACTGATATAACTGCCAGGTCAGGTCAGCATCCTCACAGGCATAATCTTTTATAATCTCCAGTGGTACATCTCGCATATTTCCCTGTTCGGTTCCTTTTTTACCTATCAGTTCTTCAATTGAAACCGGCTTATAATGCAAATAACTTTCAGCAAGATAATTGAGATTATGTCTGAGCTCAGGCTGAATAAGGTAATGTGCAATCATGGTGTCAAAGAATTTTCCACCAAGATGTATGTCA
>LJUQ01000241.1 GCA_001304505.1 Bacteroides sp. SM23_62_1 | reverse complement strand
AGCTTTGAACCATACATCACCACCAAAAAATGTATGACAGGGTGGACTGCCAAGTCCCCGTGTATCATAGGCTCCTTTATTATTATAAAATGTGGGAGAACAGACGTTTCCTACATTCAATTCCACAGCTGTACAAGGATCATTATTCAGTGGGGGAGGATTGGCGCTGATTTCTGCTACCCATCCTGTATGGGTTGGAGAGGTAGGTTGGGATATAAATCCGAACCGAATGCACCCACCCGGAGCAGTAAAACTAAATTGGGGAGTGTCGTCATGATATGCAACATATGATCCGCTTGGGGGATAGTTGATGGTCATATAATCCCAGTTTATGTAAGCTCCTTCAGGAGGATTCGGGAAAGGACCTCCATAATATGTTGCAAAATCACTAAAATCTACAGTTATCGGATTACCATTCTCGGAACAAAATATAACATACCAATCTTCATCTGCACTATAATTAGCATTTCCACCCGCATCATAGAAATAACCTGTATTGGTAATCACCGTCTGACCACTTGTAAATCCATGATTCAACCAGTAATCATCCGGATTAGTCTGGGCTATTACAATATTTACTAACTGGCAAATAATGAATGAACAGCAAAATAATATATTCCTGATTAAGCTTATCATAAACTGGATCAACGGAGATGCTTATTCCTGTCTTTTTCCTGTTACAGGACCTGTTCCGTTTAAATTATTTCTCTAAAATATTTTTGTGTTCAGATTACTTTTTTTATTTATAAAATTAAAAGGAATTCTTAATTATTTTAGACAATTTTGATGAAATTATTTGTTGAGATTAGCAGTATGAAAAATAAATACACATTCAAATAAATTTGTCATTCTGATAAATCAATGAGACTGTATTTTCATGGACTGGTTGTGAAATGAAAATGTAAAGTCAAATCACTGCCTGCAGGAAGTGATCCCGGAAGCAAGGCATGCCTGGTTATCATTGTCATCATTTTAAGTTGTTAATTTGAAGGAAGTACCTGATTATATTGACTCCCATTAGTCAGAAGTAGTTGCATCGGATTTTATCTCATAATTGAATTCGTAAAAATATTGTTTTAGTTTTTGAATGAGAAATATGATATTGCATTATTTCCATGCTTAAAACTGCAACAATACTTCCATACATTTTTATCCTTGCACTGTTTGAAAAGTCTTACACCCAGACAGAAGATTCATTGTTTTCTGGTATCATTCTTTATTATTTTGAAGTTGATACTTCATATTTTAATACCGGTCAGGATGATTTTAATCTTATTCTGGCTGCAGAAAAAGATGATCTTGTTGCAATGGAGATATTGCTGCGAAAGGGAGTGAATGTAAATGCCACGACATTTGATGGTGTTACACCTCTCATGTATGCATCTGAGAATGGTAGTGTTGAGGCTGTTATGATGTTGCTGGAGCATGGGGCAGACCCGGACGCTGTGCCGGATAATGGAATCACTCCCCTGATCAGTGCTTCCAGAAAAGGTTATTATGATGTCTCCCTCCTTTTACTTGATTGGGGAGCATCAGTCAACAAAACTGATGAAAATAGATTTTCTGCACTCATGTATGCTGTTACAGATAATTACTTTGACCTCACAGCATTATATTTAAGCTATGGAGCCGATGTAAATGAGAGAGACCGACTTGGATCGGATGCCCTGATCATGGCTGCATATTATGGATCATATGAATCTGCAAAAGGATTACTGGATTATGGAGCAGATGTGAATACAAAAGATAACTATGGTTTCACTCCTTTGATTATAGCCAGTCAGCAAGGGCATTACGATCTGGTATGGTTATTAATTGAAAACGGAGCTGATATCCAGCTTAAAAACGAAGCAGGATATGATGCCCTTTCTATGGCAATCCTGAAAGGATATAAGGATATTGCTGAACTGCTGATAGAAAGTAGTGCCAATGTGAATTCTGTTGTGAACAAAGGATTAAATCCACTCGATCTGGCAAAGAAAAAGCGCGACCCGGAAATCATTGATCTTCTTCAGGAAAACCAAGCTTCATCAAATCTAACACCTAATTTTAATTCTGTAAAAATTGGATTGGGAATTAATTCTAACATGGAAGATTTTATGCTTGGAACAGGTTTTGGTTTAATTGATTCAAAATATGGCCTTGAATTGTATGGAGATATCTTTTTAAGACCAATCCCCATAAGAATTCTTCTGTCAGAAACAGAAGAGTGTTCGTTTCAATACTGGGAAAGAAGAGTCAGGATATCCGGGAGCCTGAATAAGAGATTCAGGATCTATCAAAATGAAAAAACCTCTTTTGGTGCTATGCTTGGTTGAGGTTTGGGATATACATGGGGAAGTTACAGGGGCGCGGACCGAAAACCTAACCCGGTAACATATTTCAATCCAATAGCCGGGCTCTACTGGCGTCGCAATTCAATCGGGACTGACATAAAATATGAATATGCAGATTTTAAGGTTCAGGATTTCTCACCCCATCGGGTTACACTCGCATTTACATTTTATTTTAATATGAGGAGAAATAAACTCATGTATAAAGAAATAAATTGGGAATGAATCTTTTGTAAAGATGTTATAACGTGAAAGCGGGTAAGCGTTTGGTTATTGAAGTGTTTATGTGTTGAAACGTTAAAGCGTATAAGCTTGTGGTGGGAAGGTATGAAAGTGTAGATTGAAAGTAGATTAATGTACGAACTGGTCGTGACTTCAGCACTTTGACACCTTCATTCATTCATTCATACCTTCACATTTTCAGATGTGCACATTTTCAAATTAATTTCTGGAAAATATATACATAAACTGTTCTCTTTAAATTATGTTGTATTTTAGTTACTTTTTCAATCTTATGTTTCAAACAACTAAAAAGATATTGATTCTGATAATCCTGTTATTAACCGGAGCTTTTTTTTCATGTGATGAATATTTGGGTTTATCTGTAGACTGTTCGGAATGTTATAATATTGAGCCAGATAGCGCTGACCTCATAATATATCTGACTATTAATGATGATTATTCTGTAGTGCCAATAATGATTTATAAGGATCAGGTTGATGATAACCGGATTGAGCATATTGATACTGTCACTGCAAGTCCGTATTATCTTTTTGTGTCGGTAAACCAGTATTATTCAGTGAAGGCTGAATATCATTCTGATGGAAAAACAATCTATGCTGTGGATGGTGATAAAATAGAAACTAAGCATGTTTCCGAATCATGTGATGTGGAGTGCTGGGTCATATCCGGTGGCATTATGGATGTAAGACTAAAATCCGAATGATTTTCGTTAATTTTAAATAGTCTCACACATTTCCGGCGATGGATCAGTATACGGATGAACAAATTATTGAAGGAATTTTCCGAAAAGATAAATCTGTGCTGGATTGGATTTATAAAAAGCAGTTCGGAAGAATTCAGAAATATATCTTCAGCAGGGGAGGGGATATTGAAACAGTAAAAGATATTTTTCAGGAAGCAATGCTGATTGTCTATTCAAAGATACGCGACAGGGGACTAAAGCTTACATGTTCATTTTCGACATATTTCTTTGCAATATGCAGGAATCTCTGGTTTCATGAACTAAGGATGAAAAACAGGACGGGATCGAATTACACAATGCCTGAGCATCTATTACAAGAGCCGGATATCTTACAAGAGATACAATCAGAACTAACTGAACTGATAAAATATCATTTCAACAATCTGAGTGAGGATTGTAAAAAAGTCCTCGAATTGCATTTTAAACGAAAGTCCCTAACCGATATTTGTATGATTTTGGGATATAAGGATGTAAAGTATGCGGCTGATAGGAAATACCGATGTAAAAAAAGCCTTTTCAACAGGGTTATGAATGATCCTAAATACAAAACATTAACCAATGGATTATACTGAATTATTTGATAAGTATATTGACGGGCGACTGAAAGACAGGGAATTGGCAGAATTTGAACGGGCTTTGGAAAATGACCCGGGATTAAAGAAGGAACTCGAAAAATTTCTTGAATTACATAATGCTGCGGAAAAAGATATCGGTCAGGATAAGATTCCCGAAGAGGAGTATGAGATTGACAGGGAAACTGATAAGCTAAGCAAGAATGATATCTATGAATACAGAAAAGAAAAAAGGGAATCTTCTGATTCTGATATGTCTGATTTTGAACATTTACTCAAAGATGCTGAAAAAGATTATTTCAATAAAGGAGGGAGGAAAATTAAAATAACCAGATTAGTCTGGTATGCTGCAGCAGCTATGGTTTTTATTGTTCTTACGATATCTGTCTTCATTTTGGTTCGCAATAATCAGCAGAAATCAGTTGATCTTTATGCATTTTTTTTTGAACCATACATTAAGTCTGAAAAAATATTTGAGATTACCCGGTCAAGTGATGATTTTTATTATGCCATTCAGGTATTTGAAGCCGGAGATTACGCGCGTGCTTCAATATTATTCAATAATCTGGCTGATTCAGTCGAACTGAAAGTCTACGCCTTATTCTATGCCGGATTGACTTCAATTGAACTGGGCAGGTGGGAGGAGGCGATAGAATTATTTAAGAGTGCAATCGGCTGTGGTGAAAATCAGATGACATATAATTCAAGATGGTATCTTGGACTCTGTTATTTGCGGATTGATGATGAGGAATCAGGAAAAATACAATTTAAAATATTGGCTTCAGAAAAAAATGAATATTCAAGGAATGCAAGACAAATATTGAGAATTCTGGATAGGAGAAGATAGACAGTATATTTAGAACATCCGATTAATTTAATAATTAGACGTTTTTAATCCTTCTTTTATACTCTTTTAGTGCCTGGTCAAGACGTTCCATTGTACCACTGACCCCTTCAAGGTTGTGTGATGGATGAATATAAAGTTTAACACCCTGTTCAGCAAGGATCTCTCCGACAGTAGTAATGATCATCCAGACAATTGATATAAATGCCATAGTAGAAACCGGTCCGATTTTATCCACATGATTTTTTAATGGAACCGATGCATCCTCGAGTGGGACACAAGAATCTATAACAATATCTGCCAGGTCAAAAATTGTTTTTCCCAATGAGTGTCTCGATTTTTTTCCTTTAACAGCTGAAGCTGAACCACAAACAACTACCTTCATGCCGAGATTTTTTGCTTCCTGGGCAATATCAATATTAACATTATTGATTCCTGAGTGGGAAAAGATCCACATTGTATCTTTCGGATCAAAATGGTATCCTTTCATGATTTCCTTCCCATATCCTTCTGCTCTTTCAAGAAACAGGAATTGATGGATGCCCATTTCACCAACAATTCTGGTAAAAAATGTCAGAGGCAATTCAATCATAGGATGGAAACCGACAAATCCTCCGATCCTTGGATACATCTCCTCCACAGGTAAGGTGGCGTGTCCGCAACCAAAAGTATGAACCCAGCGACCCGATTTTATTGAATCAGCCATTAATTCTGCTGCCTCCCTGATTCTATCCATCTGGGTTTGTTCAATTTTCTCCATTACTTTCCTTGAATTGTCAAGCCAAATCTTTGCTAACAGCATGTTTAATCAATTTTGAAGTTTTAGTTTATTATAGGGAGAATAAGATAAAGCTCAGACATGGAATAAATATAATTTGAAATGAGCTAAAATTTGAAATTAATTTTTATTCTCCATAGCCCATCACATATACTCCAATTTAGGCATTTTAAATTTTGTCAATATTCCAGCATTCCATTCTTCCAATCAAACCGACTGAATATCTATTTTTTGTCTTATATTCCTTAAAACCAGATAAAACATGACCAGCAATAATATTAAACAAATCAGTAATAATGAAGAAAAATGCTTTATTCCAAAATGATGAATAATTAATCCCATAGAATAATTAATGATCATATTACCAATTAAAGAAATAACCAGTACAATACCAAATGCGGTTCCGGAAAATTTTTTGAATAGCTCGCCTACATATCCAAGGATGATTGGGAAACCACAGGCAAAACCCATTCCAAGAAGAATTAATCCAAAAACAGTAAAATTATATGTGGAATTCAGTTTTAAGATCAGTATACCGGTAAAAGCAATCAATATAGATATGATCTGTACAAGGTATGAAGGTATTTTTCTTAAAATAAAACCAAGTAAAAGCCTGGTGAGTGTAAGGCTTAAGACGAATGCGGAAAGTGCATACAGGGTTTGCTGTTTCTCTTCAATGAGCCAATTCTGAAGGTATGTGGTCGTCCAGTTATTGGTTATTCCTTCCAGTCCGCCTTCCAGAAACAAAAAGAATCCCATTAACAGAAGCGCGGGATCTTTAAGCATACGAAAAGATTCTTTAAGTGGATAGTTCCGGGAAATTTTCGGATCCGGAAACTGAACAAAGAAAAAGTAAATGATCGGCAGAATCATTAGTAATCCAATGGCTGCTATAATCAAATCTGCTGATAATAATTCCGTAAAAATGCCAATTAACAATGGCATACCCAGTGCTCCAATTCCAAAAAACACTCCCAGGAGACTCAGGTTCGCAGAGCGACCTTCGCTACTGATATCATTAACAAGAGTGTTCGTAGATCCATTAACAAAACCTCCTGAAAAACCTATGATAAAAATATTTAGTTTCAACAGGAGAAAATTCTGACTGAAAGCGATCCCTTCGAGGGCAATCATGATTAAAAATGAACAAATAATGAGTAAATATTTATGACCAAAACGGTCGGTGACAGGCCCAAAAACAATGGAACCGGTCAGGATTCCTAAAGGCAGCAGGGCAGCCAGGGTGCCAGCAGCTATTTCGTTAATCTGATACCTGGAAATGATGTCAGGAAGGATACATCCAAGAGAAATAATTGTAATTCCGAATAGAAACATCCCCAGACAGGCAGCGATGAAGACGTATTTTTTTCTGTATCTCATTGAAAGCAAAATAAACCGAAAATATTGAGGTGTGAAGGTGTGAAAGTGTAAAGGTGTGAAAGTGTAAAGGTGTGAA
>LJUQ01000240.1 GCA_001304505.1 Bacteroides sp. SM23_62_1 | reverse complement strand
CATTGACGATGCATTAGCCAGGATAGCATACTGGAAGATTATTTTCAGGTCTGGCAGTATCACTGTAACTATTACCTCAAGAGGACAATACTCCCTGGCTAGCTTACCCTGTTTGTCAATAATAAGGATACTGTCTGTCCCGACAAGTTTGAATAAATCCCTGATATATTTTTCATTTTTATCCATGTTTGTTTGATAATTAAAAAAGCTTGGCGTATACCAGGCTGTAAGGATATGTTTCTTTAAGGTTACTTGACAATTGATTAAATAATGCTTAACTTTAAGTATCTCACCTTTCATGATTGTTGAATGTTCCCACTTGAACCTATTGGACATGAAAAAAATATTCAAAGCATTGTTGTTTATGTTGATTGTAGTTGTCTTGAGTAAATGTGAAAGGGATGAACCAAATATTTATGTTAATATCCCAGATAAAAACTTCTTAAATGAGTTGATAGCACGGGGAGTTGATATAAATGGAGATAGCATTATTAGTACTTTCGAGGCCAAATGGTTAAAAATATTGGATCTTTATGATTGTTCTACTATTAAAGATTTAACAGGGATTGAAGCATTTATCAATCTGGAAGTTCTTTGCTGTTATTATAACCAATTAACCAGCTTGGATGTTTCAAATAATATTAAGTTAAAATATTTAGATTGCAGCTTTAATCAATTAACCAATCTGGATGTTTCTAATAATAAGGCTTTATTTATATTGGATTGCGGGATTAACCAGTTAACCAGCCTGGATGTTTCAAAGACTACTGCTTTAGTAGATTTAACATGTTACTCAAATCAGTTAAACTCCTTGAATGTTTCAAATAATACTGCTTTAAAAGAATTATATTGTTTCTCAAACCTGTTAACCTCCTTGGATGTTTCAAAAAATACTGCTTTATGGAGGTTGAATTGTGGTCGTAACCAGTTAACTACCCTGGACATTTCTAATAATACTGCCTTAGAGGCTTTATTTATAGATGAAATGCCTTCCTTGAATAAAGTCTGTGTATGGATAATGCCATTTCCTCCAACTGGATTTGGTTTAGAAACAAAAAGCAGCCCAAATGTCTACTTCACAACTGATTGCAGTAAATAAAAAGCCCGGAATTTCACCGGGCTTTCTTAAAGGATATGTTTTAAACCTAATTAACAATTAAGTAAATAATGTTTAACTTTAATTATTGCACTTCTTCTGAATATTGTACCTTTTCGCTATAAACCGGCCAACCATGAAAAGATTAGAATTTCTTTTATGGTCTTTGATAATAATTTATTCGTCATGTCAGAAGGATGAACCAGAAGTGGATATGGTAGATATTCCGGATAGTTGTTTCTTGAACGTCCTGATTGAAATAGGAGTTGATACAAGTAAAGATGGCCACATTAGCAACGGGGAAGCTGCTGCAGTAACCTGTTTGGATTTTACTAAGGCTTCTATGGAGAATCTTCTTTATTTATCCGATATGAAAGGCATCGAGGCATTCATAAATCTGGACACCTTAATTTATGTTCCAGAGGATGGTGGCTCGCTTACAAATCTGGATGTATCTGAAAATACAAAGCTGCTCTACCTGAAAGTAAACTATAGCAAATTAACAACCTTAAATCTTGAGAAAAACACTTCTTTAATTACATTGAATTGTGGCTTTAATCAACTAACAAGCCTGGATATTTCAAATTGTACTGCTCTAAAATATTTGCTTTGTCGTTCCAACCAACTAACCAGCCTTGATATTAGCCATAATCCTAACATAACCTCGTTATTCTGTAACAATAATCAACTTACTTCTCTGGATGTTTCCGGGAACACTGCTCTGAGATGGTTAGTCTGCAAAAGTAATCGTTTAAAGGATTTGGATATTTCAAAGAATACTGCTCTATTTTATCTGGAGTGCCAGGACAACCAACTATCCATTTTAGACGTTTCTAATAATGAAACCTTAGGTCATTTATACTGTGGTGATAATCAATTAACAACCCTGGATGTTTCAAATAATACTGCTTTAGTAGAATTACATTTGGATAATATGCCTTCCTTGTATAAAGTCTGTGTATGGGAAATGCCCTTTCCTCCGGCTGGAGTTGTTGTGAACAAAAAAGACAGCCCAAACGTATATTACACAACTGATTGTAGTAAATAAAAAGCCTAGAATATCAACGGCCTTTATTCTCATGATAAAAACCAGTCCTGTGAGTTGTTTTCCTGTTATTCCCGAAAAATTGAAGATAATTTCCTGGTGTGGGAACTACCACTGGATTATCAGGGTGTGTTTGATCTTGGTATTATACGGGTTCAGGGATATCAGCAGGTATATGCCTTTCACTGAGTTCCTGTATAATATACGGGCTTGATGTATATAGGAGTTGGACTCCCTCTCAATATATATCCGTCCAGACGGAACATGGATATATAATGGTAAGTAATTTTAATAGCCAGGATACTTAACTCCCTTCCAGTCTAATTCATTACATATTGACGTAACCTGGTAGAATGATTTTGATCTAAATTTTAATTCTGTTTAATCAGGACCCCAATTGATAATATACTAATTCCCATACTTGGCTGGTTGGTAACCCTACGCGATTCAACTAAAGGTACTAAATTCATGTATTAATGGCAAAAGTAATGCAGGAATTTCAAACGTTTCATAAACTCTCCTTGAAAGATGGAAGCTTTTAGAACTGCATACAGGTATAAATACCTGCATTGTTTATAAAGTTGCATAGTTAAACAACATAATCCTATGCTTTGTTATGATGAAGATATGTAGTAAATTGTATTGTTCTGGATGATTTGTTGTGGTTAAATAACTTCAGTGGAGAAAATCTATGTATGTAAATGAATCCACGTGTATTAAAAATTAAGGAGGATTTCATAATGAATAAATTTTTTAAAATATCACCGTTCATCCTGGTATTCTTTTTATTGATTCAATCTTTTGTTAATCCAGACAAAATATTAGCTCAGGACAAAGTATCAAAAATTGATGAATTAATGTCTAGGGTTGTTGATGACAGGCAATTTAATGGATCCATCTTGGTTGCGGAGAATGGGAAAGTAATCTATAAAAAGGGCTTTGGTTATGCTAATATGGATTGGAAAATTCCAAATAAACCAGATACAAAATTCAGAATAGGTTCAATAACCAAACAATTTGTTGCTATGCAGATTATGCAGCTGGTTGAAGAAGGGAAAATAAAACTTGATGGGAAACTAGTCGATTACCTGCCGGAATATCGCGATGATACCGGTGAAAAGATCACAATTCATCACCTGTTAACACACACTTCCGGCATACCATCATATACAGGTCTGCCTGGATTTTGGACTGATTCTACACGTAATCCATATGAAATTGATTATATGGTAAAAAACTTTCATAGCGGGGATCTGGAATTCGAACCTGGCTCCAGTTATAACTATAATAACACTGGTTATTTTTTACTTGCGGTTATAATTGAAAAAGTAACTGGGAAATCATTTAAAGAGAATCTGCAGGAAAGGATCCTTACCCCAGCAAATATGAAAAATTCAGGTTTGGATAGAAACAAAGAAATTATTGAAAACAAAGCAAACGGTTATTTAAAACAATTAACAGGATACATGAATGAGCCTTATTTTTATATGCTCAACGCATTTGGAGCAGGTGATATGTATTCAACCGTTGAAGACCTGTACTTATGGGACCAGGCTTTATACTCTGAGAAATTGCTTTCAAAAAAATATAAAGATATCATGTTTACTCCTTTTCTTAATAACTATGCTTATGGTTGGCGTGTATACAAGGTTGCACTTGACGAGTCTACCGATAGTGCAGGAGTGATAACACACAGCGGAGGAATTAATGGATTTAATACGATAATATTTCGGTTGGTTCAGGGGAAGCACTTGATAGTGCTTCTGGATAATACAGAGAGTTCCGACCTTAGCAATATCTGTAACACCATAACAAATATTCTTTATGACAAACCTTATACTTTACCCAGAGTATCCATTGGAGAAACCATTGGAAAAACCATCCTTGAAAAAGATGTTGAAAGTGCAATTAAGCAATACCATGATCTGAAAAATAAACAGGAAAACTTGTATAATTTTCAGGAAAGTGAATTGAATCGTTTGGGGTACCAGCTTCTTGCGATTAACAAGGTTAAGGAAGCCATTGAAATTTTTAAACTGAATGTTAAAGAATATCCTGGAGCATGGAATCCATATGATAGCCTGGGCGAAGCTTATATGATTTATGGAGAAAAAGAACTTGCGATTCAAAATTATGCTAAATCGTTGGAATTAAATCCTGGAAATACAAATGCTCTGATCATGTTATCAAGGATTAGTAAATTAAACTAATTCGTTGATGGTTCATCATTAAAAAAGATAAATGTGTAACTTACCCGGGTGATTTCAAGTCACCCGGTGAGTATTTAATACTTTCTTTCTTTCCTGTACTTCGTCCCTTCCTTACAAATTTTCCCGAATGCCTTTTCTTTTTTTCTTTTTTCAGCTATACTTGTCTGAAACCGGGCTTTTTCTTTTTCCATCTTTAAATAGTTATCGTATGATGCCCGGCTTATCAGACCTTTTTCAACAGCTTCGATGACGGCACAACCTTTTTCGTTAGTGTGTGTACAATCTGTAAACCTGCAACTTGCAGAAAACCGGATAATCATATCAAATGTGGTTTCCAGTCCACCTTCAGCATCCGCTATTCCAACCTCTCTCATTCCCGGATTATCGATTAACATACTTCCATTCTCAAGAACAATTAATTCCCGGTGATCTGTCGTATGTTTCCCCTTTTTTGTGCTGGAACTGAGTGATCCGGTTTTCATAATTTCCCGGCCGGACAGGTTATTTATTAAAGTTGATTTCCCAACGCCCGATGAACCCAGGAAACAGTAAGTCTTACCTTTTATCAGGCAGGATTCTAATTTATCATATCCATCCCGGGTCTGGTTACTTAGCGGGATCACTTCCACCTTTTTAATCCTGGTGTTTATTTCTGCAAGTAAATCATTGAGCTCAGTTTCTGAAACAAGATCTGTTTTACTTAAAACAATGATGGGTTCAATGCCGGCAGAATAGCAAATAGTCAGGTATCTTTCAAACCTGTTAATATTGAAATCCCTGTCGGCTGACTGGACAATGAATGCATAATCTATATTTGCTGCGATGACCTGTTTTTCTCCTTTTTTATCAACAGCCTGTCTTTCAAGCAGAGATTTCCTCGTGAGTATCTGGTGGATAATAGCCAGGTCCGGATCATATACCTTTACTGCAACCCAATCCCCTACAGCCGGATAATCGGAACGGTTTTCTGCAGTAAATCGCATATTCCCGGTGATTTCTGCTTCGAATTCACCTTTGTCTATCCTGACGATATACCGTTCTTTATGTTCTGCTATAATTCTTCCTATATCCAAACCGTCCATGTCCTGGTTGATTCTGGGTTGCTCAGGATTATCAGTATATCCGGTATCTTTTAATGCCATTTCAAATAAAAATGGGTTATTGTTAAAAACACTCAGCGGATGACTCCGAGTCATCCGCTGAGTATATAAAGCTCAGTCAACTTCAAATCCTACTTTTTTCATCAGGTCAATGTACCTGGGATCAGAACTTATATTTTTGAAAAAGGAATTTGAATAAATATTTAAAGAGACCATCATTCCGGACCGAACTTCATATGCTTTTAAAAGCCAGTCAAATGCTTTATCATGTTCGCCCAATCCGGAATAAACTACCGCGAATTGAAAAGGATCAACAGTTTGTCGCATGTTTAACTCCTGAAGCTTGGATAATATTTCTTTTGCTTTACTTATTTCTCCTGATAAGGCATACACCCATCCTAAATGACAGAATAATATATCACTGGTGTCAGTATATGACAGTGCTCTATCAGCATAGTATATGGCTTCTTGTCGTAATCCTTTTAATGCATAGTTATAAGCAAGGTATGCATATGGGTAGTTATTGAAATCCGAAAACAGGGCCAGCATTTTGTTAAAATGATCAATTGATTCATCATAACGATCTGCATAAAAATAAATAGCGCCCAGCCAACCATTTGTTACAGGTACTAACGGGTCCAATTCTATTGCTCGCTTTATTGTATTTATGCTTTCGTTAGGCCTACCCATCCAAAGTAAATACAGGGCATATGATGAATATATTTCTGAACTGTTTGGATTCATTTTAATGGCTTTTTGAAATTCTTGTCCGGCACCATAAAAATCCCAGTCGAATTCTGCCATTATTGAAGCAAGATTTGCATAAGCTTCACCAAGAGTTGCGTTGAGTTCAATGGCTTTTGAAACAGCTCTTTTTGCCTTTACGTAACCCTCATCACGCGGCAAATAAGAATGCCGGACAAGGATTTGATAAGATTGTGCTAAACCAACATATGCAAGGGCAAGGTTTGAATCTAAATCAATTGCACTGTTAAAGTATTTTATACTTTCCATTATTTTCTTATCATCATACTGGCTAAAACAGAATTTTCCCAATAGGTATAAATTATATGCTTCAATATTTTCTGTTGGTTTCTTGTCGATTTGTTCAATTTCTTCAGTTGAGAGGACTACTTTTAACTCCTCTGCAATTCTCATAGTCATTTCAACTCTGATTGTGAAAATATCTTCCCATTTACCTTTAAACTCTTCTGCCCAGAGATGATCATCACTTTCTGACTGAATTACCTGAACATGAATACTGACGTCATCTTTCTGACGTTCGACCGCACCTTCAATAATGAAGTTTGCACCAAGTTCTTTCCCGATTTCAGGAATAGATGGTTTATCAGAGCCTTTAAATTGTGATGTAGATGTATAAGAAAAAACATGAAATTCATTAATCTTTGATAATTGTGTGATGATCTCATTGGCAATTGCATCACCCATGTGTGCATATTCTTCCTCAGTATTCCAGTTTTCAAAAGGAAGTACAGCAATGGTTTTTTCCAATTCCCTGATTTGC
>LJUQ01000047.1 GCA_001304505.1 Bacteroides sp. SM23_62_1 | reverse complement strand
ATTCTACAAGAGCGGCATAGCCTGGGAAGTACCGGCTCCTGTCAGACGCGCTTTATGTTTTCATTACATACTGAGTAATAAAAAAATATGTGTTAATGATGGTGAATTGATTGTAGGGGAGAGGGGACCGTCACCAAAAGCCACACCTACCTATCCTGAAATCTGTATCCACAGCCTTCAGGATCTGGATATTCTTAACAAAAGGCAAAAAGTGTCATTCAGGGTTGATAATGAAACACGCAAGATTTACGAAGAGGTGATTATACCATACTGGACCGGTAAGAGCAACCGGGAGAAAATTATGCAGTCCATGACAGCAGAATGGCTTGCTGCCTATGAAACGGGCATTTTTACCGAGTTCCAGGAGCAGAGGGCACCGGGCCATACAGTGCTCGGGGATAAAATATATACGAAAGGAATGCTGGACATCAGGAAAGATATCCAAACCAGCATGGATAACCTTGATTTTTTTAATGATCCGGCAGCATACCAGAAATATGAAGAATTAAAAGCTATGGGTATTACGGCTGATGCTATCATTCATTTCGCCTTCAGGTATGAAAAGAAACTTCTGGAAATGGCTGGAAATGAAAAAGATCAGTTGAAAAGGAAAGAGTTGAAAGAAATGGCTCGTATTTGCCATCATGTTCCTGCACATGCTCCCCGTACTTTTCATGAAGCACTTCAGTATTACTGGTTTGTTCACCTTGGTGTCATTACTGAACTGAATCCATGGGATTCATTTAATCCCGGGCGACTGGATCAGCATCTTTATCCTTTCTACACAAAAGGACTTGAAGATGGCTCTTTAACAAAAGAGCAGGCCGTTGAGCTGCTTCAGTCATTCTGGATAAAGTTTAATAATCATCCGGCACCCCCGAAGGTTGGGGTTACTGCACAGGAAAGTAATACATATACAGACTTTTCCCTGATCAACCTTGGCGGGGTAAAAGAGGATGGTTCAGATGGTGTGAATGAACTGACATATATTATCCTTGATGTTATCAGGGAAATGAGAATCCTGCAGCCCAGCTCCATGGTCCAGATCAGCAGAAAGAATCCTGATGATTTTGTTATGAAAGCAATTGAAATCATAAAAACCGGATTCGGTCAACCGTCGTGCTTCAATACAGAGGCAATCATTAAAGAACTATCACGGCAGGGAAAATCCATCATTGATGCAAGAAAGGGAGGGGCAAGCGGATGTGTGGAAACAGGGGCTTTCGGTACAGAATGCTATATACTTACCGGGTACTTTAACCTGCCCAAAGTGCTGGAGATTACCCTTTATAACGGCTTTGATCCCAGGACAGGAAAACAAATCGGGCTGAAAACAGGAGATCCGGCGAAATTCAAAACATTCGAAGATCTTTTGCAGGCATTTGAAAAACAATTGAAACATTTTGTTGACATAAAAATTATTGGTAATAATATCATTGAGCAGATTTTTGCTACAGAAATGCCTGTGCCTTTTCTTTCGTTGTTCATTGATGATTGCATTGTAAACGGGAAAGATTATAATGCCGGCGGAGCCAGGTACAATACAAGCTATATCCAGGGGGTTGGTATAGGCAGCCTGACAGACAGCTTAACAGCACTGAAATATCATGTTTTCGACAAAAAGAACATGAAGATGAAAGAATACCTGACAATCCTGGAGGATAATTTTAAGAATCATGAAGATTTCAGGTATGAATTGCTTTTTAAGACACCAAAATATGGCAATGACAACGATTATGCGGATTATAATCTTAATAGGATTTTCGAGGCTTTTAATAAAAGCGTTGATGGCAGGCCAACCCCTCGTGGTGGTACATACAGGATCAATCTGTTACCCACAACAAGTCATATCTATTTTGGAAGGGTAACGGGAGCGCTCCCTGATGGCCGTAAAGCAGGTGAGCCTCTTTCTGAAGGAATCTCGCCTGTGCAGGGATCAGACCGTAAAGGACCCACAGCCGTTCTCAAATCAGCTGCAAAAATTGACCATTTGAGAACAGGCGGGACACTGCTAAACCAGAAATTTTCACCTGATCTTTTTACTACTGAAGAGGGACAAAAAAAACTCAAGGACCTTATCAGGAGTTATTTCAGTATGAACGGCCATCATATTCAGTTTAATGTGATTTCGGCCGATACACTAAGAAAAGCACAGAAAGAGCCAGAGAAATATTCCGACCTGATTGTCAGGGTAGCTGGGTACAGTGATTATTTTAATGACCTTGGAAAAGACCTGCAGGACGAAATAATCCGCAGGACAGAACATAAAGAGATATAACAAAGGGCGCCTGAGCGCCCTTTGTTATGATTATTTCATTTCATTTCATTTCTTCTCCAGCTCAAGCCTTTCAATCTCATTCAGCAATTCATCCAGTTTTATTTTTTCCTTTTCGAGATCTTTCCTGATTTTATCTGAATCAATCTCTTGCAATTCTTTCATTGCCTCTTCAATATTTCTCCTGATCTCCTCCTGGTTGACTTGTATTTCCTTCATCGATTCTTCTATTTCAGCCCTGATTTTTTCATAATCAGTTGCCTCCAGCTCTTCTTTAGCAATTAACATCTCTTCTTTTAATTTATCCATATCAGGCATTTCAATACTTTTCATTTTTTCACATGCCAATTCCATAGCCTTCTCAACTTCTAAACGGATTTTATCCATATCAATTTCCTCCATGGACGCAATTGCACTTTCTATCCCAATCCTGATCTTTTCTTCATCAATCGGAGGTATCTCAATTTCCATAATGATTTTATCTATATCAATCTCTTTCATGCTTTTTTCAATATCTGCCTTTATCTGTTCCATGTCCAGTTCCTCAAGCTTATCCTGCGCCTCAGCCAATCCTTCTTCAAGCTCTTTAAGATCATCCAGCGTTTTATCAATTTCAGCCTGATATTTGACATAATCTTCTTCCGGTATCCTCTCACCATTCACATATAGTTCCCTGACCTTACCCTGTTCAATCTTCATTTTAATATCCATTTCCCTTCCATCTTTCATGAAGGTCCTTTGAACAACATTGTCCTTCACCTTAAGACTCGTGTCCTGTGGAACGTCCGGTATGCTTTCAGAATTAATATGTATTTTGGGATTCAGTACCGGCCTGGGATTTACATTTACCGTGGTCCTGGAAACCGGATTGATCGTTTTTTCAGGTAATGCTTGCTCCATTATCTTAACTGGTTCATCTGAACTGATAGGATAATCCCTATTGATTGTATCTTTTTGGCCAGGGCTGAAGTTAATCAAAGTTCCGCCCGTGTTAAGCAGGATTATCATGATTGCCGAAATCAATAAAAATCCTGCAAGGATTTTACCATGCACATTTGTCTTCATCTTACTTTGTTTTAAAATTCTTAATACTCTTGATAATAAAGGATATCGTTTTGAACCCAATGCCAGTAAAGGGAAATTATATTTCATCGGAACCTCATGTATACTGGCAAGGGCTTTCACATAGGTTATTTTATCATTTGAAAATAAAACTGCCAGATCATCACAACAATTTTCACGTTCTTTTCTGATATATCGATTAATCACCCATACGGCAGGATTATAAAACATAAGTGCTGCCATGATCGACTGAAATATATTCACCAGGTAATCATTCCGACGGATATGCGCGAGTTCATGAGCTATAATAGCTTCAAGCTGTTCACAAGATATATGCGTAACTGCGCTGAACGGAAGCAGAATTACCGGTTTTATGAAGCCAATCACGACTGGAATAGCGATAAGTGTTGATTCATATATATGTACCAGTTTCCTGATCTGCATCCTATCGATCAACTGATGAAATCGATGTTGTAAGTCAGGAGTAATGGCATAAAGACAGTTGTTCCTTAATCTCTGTATCCTTATAAATCCGCCTGTCATCCTGGCTGTGATAACGAACACACCAAGTAACCAGAGTGTGATAATGTAGGTGAATTTGCCCGATATAATCCCTGCGAGTGTTAAAAGTGTTGTGTTTAAACGGGAATTCTCAGTGTATGGATCAACCTGCCCGGTACTTATTTCATTATTAGAAAAAGAAATAAGGGCTCGTGGAGATTTAACGAAAGGAATATCCTCTATGTTTCTGTAATTTATTGTAAATGTCAGAATCCACAGACATAAAACAAGGAACAGGGAAAAAACCGCAAGGTTATATCTAAGTTGAGAAGAATGATTCCTCAGAAATAACAACAGTAAAGATAAAAACAGGATAATAAAAAAACCCTGCCAGATGGAGTGTAGTATTGCCCATCCCAGTGCATCGATAATACTATCAGGTAATATCCTGTAAATAAAGGTCATGGTTGATCTTTTTCAATTTTTTCAATCAGGTCCTTTATCTTCTGTAATTCCTCCTTTGATGTTTTCCTGTTGCCCAGAGTCTGCATGACAAGTTTGCTGGCAGATCCATCAAATGCAATTTTTAATAATTTTTCAACCAGTAAAGATTGTGTTTCATCTTCCTCCAAAACAGTGGTATAGATATGAGTCCGGTCTTTTTTATTCCGCGTGAGAATGCCCTTTTCATGCATAATTTGCATGATTTTCAAAGTTGTAGTATATCCAACGTTTTTCCTCTCGTTTAACCTGTCATTTACAAAACGTACTGTTGAGGGTCCATTTTCCCATAAAATGTGCAGTACCTCAAGTTCTGCATCAGTTGGCTGGATAAGTTTTATACGCTCAGTCATCGATTACGAATGTTTTCGTAGACAAATATATACGAAGAATTTCGTATTTGCAAATAAATTCAGTTAAAAAATGTTAATTTATCCTGTTTGTCAGGTAATGGTTTATTAGTTTTTTAGATTATTTGTTTATCTGCGTGTTAGGGTGAGAGGGTGTTGGATTGTTATGAAGAAGACTATTCCAGTATTTATTAAACAAATTTATAAATACCATACCCACACAAACACGCACATCCATAAATACACTAATAGATCAATATACCAAAAAACCAATTTAACAATAAACAACTACACTGTAAGGCAAATCACAATGAATCAATTGTAAATGAGTGTGTTACAAAATTATGACTATATTTGTAGTAATAAAACTACAAAAATAGTTGTATGACTAAAAAAATAATTATATATTTGTTATCATGAAAGAATTAACCAGGGCAGAGGAACAGGTTATGCAATGTCTGTGGAGTCTGGAAAAGGGATTCCTGAAAGATATTGTAGAACAATTTCCAGAACCCAAACCGGCATATACAACAGTTTCAACTGTTATTCGGGTGCTGGTAAAAAAAGGATTTATTGGTTACAGAGCCTATGGGAAGATCCATGAATACTATCCGCTGGTGGATCGTGAGAATTATTTCAAGAATCATTTTCGTGATCTGATCAGGGATTATTTCAGTGGATCGCCCGGGCGTTTTGCATCCTTTTTTGCAAGGGAAGGTGATCTCAACCTGACTGAACTTGAGGAAATCAGAAACCTAATAGAAGAACAGATCAAACAGAAGAAGAGAAAGAAGAAATGAACGAATGGATTATTTATCTCATTAAAGTCAGCATAATAACAGGTTTTTTCTATTTTTTTTACCTCCTGTTCTTAAGAAATGAAGCTTTTTTAAATTTCAACAGGGCGTATTTGCTGACATCCGTATCTATCGCCTTTATAATACCCGTTTTAAATATACCGGTTCATTCAGGGAATGGCATTGCACTTGTACCACATTTCACGCCGGATTACTGGCTGGAGGAGTTGAATTACAAATTTGACATTCAAAACAGTACCAAACCTGATTCGTTATATTTTAGCCATTTGATTTCTCCGGTATATATATTCATTACAGGCCTGTTGCTGTTACGGACATGCATTAATTTCTTCAGGCTTTATGTTGGAATCTGTAAAATCAAAGGTGTACGGGTAGGGAGAGTGATCATCAAATACAGTGATAATGTTGAATCACCATTTTCTTTTTTTAACTATATAATAATTCGCAGGAACAGCTCCGGTCAGTACAGACTTAAGGATATCCTTCACCACGAGCTCGTTCATGTGAAACAGTTCCATTCAGCAGACAAGCTGATCATGGAATTTTTTACTGTCCTTCTCTGGTTCAATCCTTTCATGTATCATTATCGCAAACTCGTTACAGAGGTCCATGAGTATCTTGCCGACCGGGGGGCAAATTCAGGCAACAGGATCCCCGGCGAGTATCAGTCGATGCTCCTGAACTGGGTATCAAAAGGACCTGAACGTTTCTTTGCGAATAGTTTTTCCAGTTCATTAATTAAAAAAAGAATCATTATGTTATCAAAAATAAAATCTAAAAGAAAAAATATCAAGATTCTTTTCATCTTACCTTTGTTAGGAATTTTGATAGCAATTTTCGGTTTTGATATAAACACTGAAGTTCAATTAACTCCTGGCAATAATCGCTTACTGTCGCAATTTGTTCAGACAGACTCATCGGACAATATTCCTGAAGGCATGCCCTTCATGGAAGATACAGAGGTAAGGATTGCATCAGGTTACGGGATGAGAATCCATCCTATTCAGAAAATTAAAATGATGCATTACGGTATTGACCTGGTAGCTCCAAAGGGTACACCGGTCGTAACAACTGCCAGTGGTATTGTCGAAAAGGCTGAATCTGCAGAAGGGTATGGGAACATTGTACTTGTAAAGCACAGTGATACATATTCTACCTTTTACACACAGTTATTGAAGTTTAGTGTAGCCCCGGGACAAAAAATCCAAAAAGGGGAGGTGATCGGTTACCTTGGAGAATCCGGTATCAGTACCGGCCCACACCTTCATTATGAAGTTCATAAAAATGGTGAACGGGTTAATCCTGCGGACTTTATCACAACCGAATGATTTTTTTTTATCCTGCAAATCACCTTGCAGCAAAAAGTAATTATCTGATAATTTGCTGAATAATGCTCGCAGATTCACGCAGGAAAATTATACGCATGAATCTGCGGGTATTTTTTTTCATCCACTACAATGACAGGATTAATTCTTAATTTTAGCATCAAGACTATTCTTTCTTGTCCAGATGAGATTCAACCTGATACCAAAGCGTGTCCTTATATTTTCGTTTTTTCTTGTGTTAAGTAATATCTATCTGGATGCTCAGGATATGGTCTATGAAGGGAAGAAATTATCCCTTCCATACTCACCGAGGGATTTCATACTTGGATTGGCACCTAATTATGTCTACCGTGAAGATGCTTTTCCACGTATTACCGGCAGCCTCAACATGCAATATTTTATTGCCAGGAATGTAAGTATCAATGGTAATATTTCACTTGGGCAGGATTATGCACATTTTGGCCCGGGTATACTGGGAGTTCCATGGATGGCATTGGGAACTTTTCAAACCTGGTTTTCATCTGATGATTTCCTGATGCTATTTCTTATAATGGCCGGTTCTTTTGAAAACACTTCATTCCATTTCCCGGTTGGCAACAATCTGGATCTGTCACCATATTTTTCCCTTCTACGATTCCAATATTTGTATGAACCACCTGTATCACGGTTCAACGATTTCAGTGGAGGCCTTGCCTTGGGATCAAAATTAAATATCATCCTTTCAGACCATTGGATAATTGCACCATATATTGAATACACCAGAACATATATTTCCGGACATGATGGTATTCAGGGAGGTTTTTATGCCGGTTATTATTTCAAATCCAAGATTTCTATCGAGGATGAATAATGAGGATCTGACTTAATAATATTTTTTTTCTTTTCCACATAACTTTTCATCATTATCAAAGTATTTATTAAAGAAAGTGCTTTCGATTCCGGTTTCAATGACAGATGAAAAAATAATGACAAGGGTTAGCCAGGGAAAACTGGATGATGCAAAAATCCTGTATAACCGGTATCATATTAAAATCTATAACTTTTTTTTACGTCTGACATTTAACAGGGACATCAGTCTTGATCTGACACAGAATGTATTCTACAGGCTTTTGAAGTACAGAGCTACCTGGAAAAAAGACCAGGTGTTCATACCATGGATCTTTCGGATAGCCAGAAACGAATTTAATGATTACATGAAACGGGAAGGCAAGTTTCTGAACAATTCCATAGAACTGGATGAAATCAATGATACAGCATCTGCCATGACCGGGAATCTCGAAAATTCCGAACAGGTGATAATCCTGCAGAATGCCTTGTCAATGATCAGCCCGGAACATCGGCAGGTTTTGTTACTGAGCAGATATATGAAACTCAAGAATAAAGATATTGCCTATATCATCAACAGTAATGAAAATGCTGTTAAGCAGTTGGTATTCAGGGCAATACAAAAACTCAGGGAAGTATATTTCAAACTCGAGGATTCATGAATACGAAGGAGAGAAGGAGGGATGGAGAGAAAGAGAGAAGGAGTGAGTGAGGGATATAGGCATAGAGATAAGGGAGAAGTGCTGATATCATTATTACAACCCAGGGCTTTAGCTCCGGGGATACAGAATCGTGAAATATGAATTAAATCAAGTCTAAGACACTGGGATTTCAAAATAAAAAACAATGAATTAGCCTGGGGTTAAAATCCTGGGGGCACAAACAATAAATTAACTCCAGGAGCTCAGTTCCTGGAATCAACAAAAATTAATAAACATATGACTTGTCAGGAAAGTACCGAAATAATGAAGGAATATATTTCAGGTGATATTAATAGTTATGATTTGAACAGGCTTAAAATACACCTGGAAAGCTGTAATTCCTGCCGTACTGAATTTATGCAAATTGAAAAGATCAGCACAGCATTTGAATATTTGCCTGACCTGAAACCCTCTTCAGAACGCATGACTGATCTGGATGAAATAATATTACAGGAGTCCGGTACAGCAGGGAGTAAAGATAGTTTTTCGGGCATTTCACAAAGACTGTTGATCCCTGCCGGAATTGCTGCATCAATTATTTTATTCACAAGTGGCTTTTTAACCGGGAGAATACAAAAGGGAAATCATTTAAATGATCAGGAGATATTAGCACTCAGGAAAGAAGTCATTGAAACAAAGAACCTGATGATCCTGAACCTTCTCAATCAGCAGTCAGCCAGTAAGAGAATTCTTGCAACCACATATGCGGAAGAACTTGATGAATTAAATCCTGAAGTAATGGCGGCACTGCTTTATTCTCTCAACAATGATTACAGTGCAAATGTCAGGCTTGCCTCTCTTGAAGCCCTTGCAAAATATTCTGATGATCCGAATATCCGGTTTGAACTTATCAGAACATTTGACAATGAAAAAGATCCAATCATTCAGCTGAACATGATCAATCTGATGGTATTATTGAATGAGAAATCATCCGTTCAGATTATGCAAAGGCTGGTTGACGATGACCTTACACCTGAAACTGTGAAAGAGCAGGCCAGGAAAGGTCTGGAAGTTTTATTATGAAATATTTAAACCAAAATAATATGAAAAAAGTTGTTTGTTTATTATTATTATTCCTGCCTCTGTCTTGTCTCTTTGGTCAACAGTACAAGACAACCTTATCGGGTAAACGGGAATATACACTTAAGCTTCTTGATATTGAAGCAGATCTTAACATCAGTACTACTTCCGGGAATGAAATTATCATACAGGCCACATCTTTACCAGAAGCACCGGACAAAGCAAAAGGACTTCGCCCTCTAACTAAATCCGGCGTAGACAATACAGGCATTGGCCTGAATATGGAAATTATTGATAATGTAATAGCCTTTACGGGAGGGAAATCAGGTGAAAATCTGAAATATGATTTTAAGATTCCGGAAAATGTAAATTTCTATATCAATAATCCGGGATATTCCAGACTCTATAATATCAATCTGACAGGAATTTCAAAAGAAATTGAGATCGTAATAAGCAGTGGCAATATAAGAATGGAAAATATAACCGGACCTGTAATTGCCAGGACAGATAAAGGTAACATCGATATTATCTTCAGTAAATGCAGTCAGGAAGGCCCCATGTCTATAATCTCTCAGACAGGTGATATTGATGTGACAATTCCACCACAGGAAAAAGTCACGTTAAAGCTAAGTGCAAGTGATGGAGATATCTATACTGACCTTGAACTGGTGGAACAAAAAGGGAATGATTTTAGTTCATTTGGCATGTATGGTTATGTCACAAGCCCAAGAAGTTACCGTTATACCTACCAGTTTGATCTTCCCAGAGTGGATAAAAAAATCAGGGAATTCTATCTCCCGGATATTTCCAGGATTGAGGTTGATAAAGACCGGGAAATTTTATCATTCAAAGAGGATATACAAAGTCTTGAATCGGATGAACTGCTGGAAGAAATTTCCAAAAACCAGAATAAGTCATCTGATGCACAGCAATATTATGCAAAGGCTCTCGCTTTTTCACACCCGCTTTATTTTTACGATTTCTTTTTCTATGATTATAAAGGCGATCTGAATGGGGGAGGAATTGAAATTGCCATGAAAACCGGAAATGGAAATATTTATGTCAGGAAAGCAAAGTGAACCGTGAATTGTGAGTCGTGAAACGTGAGTCGTATTACCTGAACAGATAAATGGCGATTTTTCTGGATAAATATGCAACGATTGAAAATTTTTGCGGTCTTTAAAGTACGAATTTGTGGCCTGATATTTGTTTGAAACTTTTGTATAAAAACAGCAATATGTCTTATTACTCTTTTCTCACAATTCACAACGCACGACTCACGATTTAACAATTATTAAGACTTCTTAACCTGCTTTAAATTTTTATGAAAAAAATACTTTGTTACTTGTAACGTAATTGATTTTGTATCGTCTAATACATAGAGAACGATGCGAAAGCGCAGAAAAAAATACAATACGATGAGTATCGAACAGCAAATACAGGCATGTGAAGACCGGATTAACCGGCTTGAACAGATGAAGCAAAAGTTTATTTCAGAATTAGCAAATCATCAGAGTGATAATAATCAATCTGGAGAGGAATCATATTTAAACAGGATAAATATTGACCTTGATGAGAACTACCAGCATTACGCTGTTCTTAAGATCAGGAGAATGATGGGATTCTGAAAGTTATCATTTCATGGATTTCAATTCTCCGTTTAATATAAAGCCACCCCGGCCCGAAAGCCGGGGTTATTTTTTTATTTGTTGGATCCCCGGCCTGAAGGCAAATGTATGGTTATAGATTTGTCAGACCCTTTGCCTGAAGGTACATATTAAGTTATTGGGTTTTTATATTCCAGGACGGGAGCCGGGATTAGGTTAATAATTTGTCATATCTTCGGCTTGAGAGCCGTGGTTACGTTATTCGGAGATCTTTATTATGATTTTTCCTTCCGTAGTATATTGCTCCGCCCTCTTATGTGCACTGGCAATATCTTCCAAAGGATAGACAGAGTCGATATATATCTTCAGTTTTTCCTGTCTGATCAGATCTGAAATGATCTCCAGATCAGATCCTTTTGATTTCATCAGGAATGTTTTCACTTTTTTCCCTTTAGAAAAGATAGCAAGAAATTTATGGACCAACAATTTAGGTCGGGGTAAAGTGGTAAGGAATACCCCTCCCGGTTTCAGGATATGCCTGCAATCCGGATAATTATCCACACCTGCGGCATCAAATATGACATCATATTGTTCAGCCTGTGATTTATAATATTCACGTGTATAATCAATGAACTTGTCTGGCTTCAGGTCTTCCATCATTTTCTGGTGTCTTCCGCTGCACACTGCAACCGTATAACCTCCCATAACCATGGATAACTGAAGTGCAAAATGACCCACACCGCCGGCACTTCCAATGATCAGTACCTTTTGGCCATTTTTAAGTTGGCATTTATCGCGCAAACCCTGCAGGGCTGTGATAGCTGCAAGAGGTACAGCAGCAGCTTCTTCCCAGCTAATATTTTCAGGCTTCCTTGAGAGAAGGGATTCAGCGGCTGCAGCATATTCAGCAAAAGCACCCCCAAAACGACGTATCAGGCGTGCGTATACCTGATCTCCTGATTTGAATCTCTTTACCCCTGAACCACATTCCATAATTTCCCCGGCCACATCGTAACCAAGAACAACCGGAAAATGTGCTTTCAGGAATAACCTGTGCCATCCCTGCCTTTGCTTCCAGTCGACCGGATTGATGGATGCCGCCTTTACTTTGATAAGTACCTCATCATCTCTGATAATCGGTCTGGCAATTTCCTCTATCCTGAAAACTTCAGGAGAACCATATTCGTAAATTACGGCTGCTTTCATATCAAGAAATTATTTGGATATTTTGGTCTTTATAACAAATTCATGTTGCAAGTATCAATATCGAAAAACAGGCATTCCGCCTGAAGCGGATGCCGAAGTTTTTCGAGTATCCTCGTAATGGCAAAGAAATCAAAGATTTCTGCCATTTCGGGAGTTGCAGGTTACCTGCCCGTTCTATCAAAGCATGCAAGTTATTTAATTTTGATGATGTGTGATGAATTGTCAGAACATCAATTTACAGGGACCTTTTTGATTTAATAAATGATTTAATACTTTTAGCCTGAAAAATTAGTTAATCTTATGGAAGCTACAGAAAAAGTATTAATAACAATGAAAAATGCCGGGAAAGCACTTAAGAGTGCAGAGATTGTCCAATTGTCCGGACTTGATGCCAAGAGTGTTGATAAGGCAATGAAAGAGCTCAAAAGCAAGGAACTGATCTTTTCACCAAAGAAATGCTTCTGGAAAGCTAAGTGATTGCAGATTAGTATATTAGTGTATTAGTATATTAGTAGATTAGTTTATTAGTATATATGCTTGTTTATTGATTGGGAAGTTGAGCACAACTTAAAAATTGTCAAGGTAGAAAATTATTCTGTTCTTGAATTTATTATTCCATTTTCTAGCAGGGATGATAGTATATGAGCAAAATAAGCTTATTTTCTGTGTCAAGTTTCAATGTTGATTGGAATTATGATATTCATACAAATCATCAAAATTCTATTAATTGATTGTGGCAAAAGAATCATTAGTGAAGAAAAATTCATTACTATCCAGTAAACCAAAACTTTAAGGTTATGAAAAAATACTTCCTTTCCCTGTTTAACAATACCTATCGTTAATGGACAATATCATTTTTTATTTCTTCTGTTATCATTATCACTGTCTCCCTAATTATTGGCATGAAAAATAATCTTCCAATGAATGTCATGTTCATTTGTGGAATTGTCTTTCTCTATCTTATTCTTATACATCCCTGGAGGAGATCAAAGAACTATTTATATTTGAGTTCAGTGTCCTTAGGCATATTTTTGCTATTCTTAATAATTGCCTTTATTGTTTCCAACATAAATTTCAGTTCTGAATTGCCAAGACCAAGGAAGATTGAAGTGATTACCGGTGGACTCTATACTGTTATCGCCTTGTGTATTTGTGTCCCAGGCATTATAATTGGCTTTTTGGGTCCCATAATCTGTGGTTACAGCGAAAGTCATGCAGCTAAGTCATAATTGATTCTAATGAAATTGAATAATAAGATAATCGATTTTAATATTATATAAGCTGTGTCCTACAGCATATATAACCCATTATCGGCCGTGGTTTGCGTAGGTTGGCACAATTGGTTATGTTGTTCTGTCCCGAAAAGAAAGCGCTTTGAGGGCGCAACGGATCATACACGCGGACTTTACAGGATAATCTGCGCATATGTGGAATAACCCGGCAGGGAGGATATCCATCCATATACATTCCATGTTACCAGGTGTGAATGCCAAGTCCTGTTTCCAGCCGGCCACTTTCCCTGCCACAGGATGTGATTGGATAGTACATCTGCCCGGATATTCACAGGACAGCCTTCCTGACTGGAATAATGGCACAGGATTTTCGACAGGTCTTATTCTCAAAACATTTGGTGTCGCAGATTAGGTGAGGGCATCAATTCCACACACCGGGAATAGGTTCGTTACAGAATCTGCAGCTATTGTTTATAATATGGTTCTGGGTTATTTGATAACCGAGCCTTTCAATCAGAAGTTTTTGGCAATTCGGACAATAAGTATTTGAGGTCTTTGTACCCGGCACATTTCCTATATAAACAAATTTAATACCGCAATCCAAAGCTATTTTCCTGGCTTTTTCGAGTGTTGAAACAGGTGTTGAAGGAAGCTGTGTCAGTTTATACATTGGATGAAATCTGCTGAAGTGCAGTGGATAATTATACAATTCATTATCATAAAGCCATTCACACATTTCCCGGATCATATTGAAATCATCTGTCCAGCCAGGAACGATAAGGTTTGTTATCTCGAGCCAGACACCTTCCTCTTTCATAATTTTTAATGTATTCAGGATAGGTTGGAGCTTTCCCGCATTCAGTTTGAGATAAATACTATCACTGAAAGATTTCAAATCGACGTTGGCTGCATCAATATATTTAAGGAAATACCTGAGAGGTTCCTCATTAATGTAGCCGGCAGTTACCAGAATATTTTTGATACCTTTCGAAGCTGCTATTTTTGCGGAATCATATGTGTATTCAAAAAAGGTTATTGGTTCCGAATATGTATATGCAATGGACTGGCAATCTGTCTGGATACAGCTTGATACGAGGCTGGCAGGCATTAAATCATAGTTCCTCGTCTCGGTGGGTGAGGTCTGTGATATTGTCCAATTCTGACAGTTCAGGCATGCAAGATTACAACCTGCGGTTGCCACAGAGAAAGCCCTTGATGCCGGAAGAAAATGATATAATGGTTTCTTTTCAACAGGATCAACATGGACAGAACAGGGATTACCGTATGCTATCGTATACAACTTGTCATTTTTATTAATTCGATTCCTGCAGTCACTTACTTCATCTGATTTCAGGGTACACTCGTTTGGGCAGATCATGCATTTTACTCCCCTGGGTGTAACTTCATAGAAGAGTGCTTCCTTGCTCCATTTCCAGAGTTCATCGTTACCGGGTTTTATCTTCCCGGAATCTGCAGCAAAAAGTTTCATACAGCCAGCACTGCACAAACCTCCCACACCCAGTAAACTTCTCTTTAAAAATTCCCTTTTAGTGATTCTCATAGCATTCTATATTAAGAACCCACCACTCATGAAATTCATATGAGGATGTATCTCAACTAAATTTTAATGTATTAAGTGAAATAAAATTAATTATTTCTCCCAGATTACGCAGATTTAAAGGCATATCACCCAGAATTTAATACATTGATTATTGAACATCTGCGAAATCTCCGTTTAAATTTGCGTATAACTGCCCTGTGAAATATCCTTGCAGGATTTTTGCTCCGCAAAAATTTCACAGGGTCTGCAAGAAGCCTCTAATGGGCTTCTGATCAATATCAGTCCATACCCCGGCAATTGGGAATACGGGCCCTCTTTATCGATTCGCTGATTTTAACAAAATATCTTATAAATATGATGTAACCGATTATGCAATGCAAAATTATGCGAAAATCATGCCGGATTCTTTTTTCAAGAAAAAGAATTGACCTATTTAGAGTTAATAAATATAATTCTTGCGGGTCAAAAAGGTTATTCCTGCACTCACAAGATTTATGGCTGCAATAATCAATGCACTATTTATGATGCCAAGCAAGGGTATCAGTAAAACAGAAACAAGCAAAGCCCCGAATGCTGAACCCAAAAGATCCGAACTGTACAGACTGGCTGCCCTGACTGATAGTTTTTCTTTAAGGATGGTAGACCCGAGGGAAAATTGCAGTCCTGTGGCCATTGAGATGATCAGTGTGAGTACTGCGAATATCAGATGTATCAAAAAACCCGGTAAATCAATCCTGCTAAAGATCAGGAATACAAATGGCAGTGCCAGAGCATATGTCATGATAATTACTTGAATTACCATAAATGACCAAATCGATGTTTTAATATATTTTTCCCGGTAGAATGCTCCAAGGGCAAGGCCGCCCATGAATACAGTGATAATGACGCCGGTATAGTGATAAACATACCCATATAATATCTGAAATGTAAGTATCAAAAGTAATTCTATGGATGATCCTGCAAATCCTGTAGCAAAAATTCCCAGCTGAACAGGCTTAAGCCGTATCATGGATACCAGGAACGCGATGATGACCAGTCCGAGAGGGAACCAATAATGGATATTAAACTGACTCATCCAGTATTTCAGGTGCTGGATATAACAGACTGGTTTAAAATCAAGGTTTACAGGTGCCTGAGGATTCAGTTGTTCCATAATGTAATTACTTCGTTCACTCAGGAATCCTGCTTCAAGATAATACTGGTTCACATATACATTCTGAATATTTCTCTGTACAACCAATTCAGGAATATTAATATTCAACGAATTATCTGAAGCAAGAAGATAGTTTTTGTTTCCCGGGATGATGAGGATATTTTCAAAAACAGCATGTATTGTCTGAAAGACGATAGAATTCAGCTCATTTGCCTCAACACTTACATAATTTATTGTTGATGGAAGAGACAGGGAAATGAGACCATGCTGATTTAACCTTGTTTTAAGCAGCTTGAAATATTCAAGTGTATAATAGCGGTTAACCTGGGCAGTATTCGGTTCCGGTATCTGCATCAGAATTACATCATATTTTTTATTGACTGTGTTAAGGTATAACTTTGGATCCCTGGTAATTACGTTAACGTGTTCTTTGTCAAGTGCGTTTGTCCATTTTCTTCCCAGTTTAACGATCCACGGATTGATTTCCACATAATCGATATTCTCAACATCATATTTTAAAATCTCATCAATAATACCAGATAACCCACCTGATATGATCAAAATATTTTTGGGCTCCGGATGCTGAAGTAATGCATAATGAACATCTTCTTCATTTGTAACAGGGTCTTCGGTTGTGAAAAGGAGAGAAGTATTCTCAAAGAAATTTAACTGATCTGCTGATTTTGTAACAGCGAGGTTGCCATAAGGTGTATCTTTGAGATATACCAGTTCCTGGTTTGGATACAGTGCTTTTTTTACGAGTTTGTCGATATTGAGAATAAAGATTACGGCTATCAGAATAACTCCGACCAGAGAGATTACCCATCTGGCCCGGATTGAAGATCTTATTTCCCTGTTTATCCAGGAGAGGATGAGATTACTCAAAAATACAATACTCAGAATCTGAAGAGATTTCAGAAAATATACAAGGATAAAGCTCAGGACCAGTCCGCCGGCAATACTGCCGATCGATTCGATTGCATATACCCTGTGGATCAGATTACGGTTAAAATAGGTTGAAAATGAAACAGACAGGTATGTGAACAGGTATCCTGACAACAGGCAAAAGGGCATGAGAAGGATAAAAGATGTCAGCAGGATCTGGTAGATACCCACCATGCTGCCCGGTTGAAAAACAATATTTTTTAAGATGTTCAGAAGCACAACAATGACAAGGGCAACCAAACTAAGCAGGATCAGGGCGTAAACCTGGAAATTAATATGTTTCATTAATCCTTTGGATTTTTTCCCGATCCCTGCTCCGAAAGCGGTAAGAATCATCCAGTTTGTGAGGACAATCCCGATGACAAGTTCATTCCCATAAAAAACATTCATGAACTCTCTGAGCAAAATGATCTGTGTAATAATAGTCGTAAAGCCAAGGCTGAAAGCCGGGATCATATGAATGAACCTGATCTTCATGAATGGTTCACCATCCAATTTCTCTTTGATATATTGTTTGTCAGGTTCACCTTCTTTATCTCCCCCTTTCACGAGACGGACATAGTAATCCCAATGCCAGAGAAAATGAAAAACGGCAATCATGGTCAACCCGATTCCAAAATCGACATGCCATACCAATAATTCTTTGATAAAAGGGATATTCAGTTTATAATTCACCTGTACAGCCAGTGTAAGTCCAAGTAGGCCGGTCATTAAAAAAGTAACAAGCAGGAGTATATTCCAGAACTGGCGATGATCTTTCTGTGTGATTATTGAAAGACGTGAAAGAGTATAGCTCAGGATATATAGCAGAAAGGCCAGTATTCCTATAGGGAATAATGCATATGTTGAATTCATTTTAAGCCATGCTGTTGATGAAATTCCTTCTCGCTGAAAATAATTGCTTCATAGATATATATATCTGCCTCTTTCCACCCATCCCATCCAATCTGTGCTTTATCGCGGGCACAATGGCTGAGAAACTCTTCTTTTGTCCACCCTGTTTTATCGGCTACCTGTGGGAGGAATGTGCCTGATTGAAATCCCTTTTTTATATATATCCCATGCTTTCCCAGTTCAATTTCATCTATGTTGTCTATTTTTTGAAGGGGTGTTAGCACAGATATTTCGATTTCAATATCTTTCAGTTCTGGAGGTATCACCGGTGTAAAACGGTAATCCTTCGTGGAAGAAGAGACAGTCATATCCTGTATCACTTTATATAATGGCTCACCAGGATTAAAACGGCCAATACATCCGCGCAGATTGCCATCCTTGTTAAGTGTAACAAAAGCACCGGCTGGTTTTAACAGAATGTCTGACAGTTGGCTCCTATCGATCTCCGGGATTGTTCTTTCCCATATATATTCTTCAAGAGTACTCCTGGCTATTTCCAGCAGAATTTTCTTATCCTGTTCCTGTAGCTCAAAGGGTTGTTCGGTCATATCATCACTAGCTTTTTTTGTTTTATCAGAAGGGATTGTATTTTTGGTGCTGGAAAAACTGATTGAATAATATCCAACCACCCTCGATTTATCACCTATCTGGCTATCACCCGAGTTTCTGTATTCGATCAGATTGATGTCGATTTCCGGATCACCATCGGTCATATATAATAAAGTCAGCACAGCCGGCCAGGCGCATATACAGGTTGCGAGTCCCGGTATATTTTTTCCCATATTATCATTAATGCTATTAACAAATGTCTCAATTGAATTGGACTGGATCGCTTCGGCTGTCTGTTTATCAACGATACATGCATTCATGTAATCGGGATAATGAGAGAAATCTGTGCTGATGATAAAGAGATTATTATCATTGAAGTATGGGTAAAGATTTTTTGCAATTTCATAACAAATATCGGCAGAATGTGTGCCCAGAAGAATGGGAACAATCTTAAAATCTTTCTTCATGCAATACTGGAGAAATGGTAGCTGCACCTCAAGGCTATGCTCCTGTACATGTGCAGAGGGGTTATAGAAAAGGTAGGGGGAGGCCTTGATAAGTTTATTCGCAAGATCAAGGTTTACATTTACAATTCCAAGTGGAGTCTCGTAATGCCCCTGGTTATATATGGAGGCCCCATCATAGGACACCCTGTGACTCGATCCGATGATAAATATGTTTTCATAGTCCTTTTTCTGATTAATCTGGTTAAAGCTTGATGCTGCCACGATACCCGAATATGGATAGCCTGCATGCGGGGCAATAACAGCTAATACTGTTCCGGTATTTTTGGCGGGTTGTGCTTCGCCGAACAGTAGCCTCAGATCCTGTTTTAGTGCCTCGCGATCAGCTGAATAAAAAGAACCTGCTACAACAGCTTTCCTGTTATGCAACTCCTGGCCATGACATCCGGAACAGGCAATGGTGACCATTGCCATAAACAGAAATACCCCTCTCATATCTGAAATCTTTATTCCAAATTTACAGATAAATATTAATTATTTAACCGCCGGCTGAATTCAATGCAATTCCAGTCGCAGAGAATAACAGTTTCCGGGGAGGATCCCGTAATTAAAAACTCATCAGGACAACCTTTTTTATATGTGCTATTTAAAATAAGAATTAGCGAACATAATATATTGTTCCCAATCCCATTCTGTTATATCATGTTCTCCTGAACGTTAATGGTATCCAATATAGCCTTCCTGAATAGCATTATCAGGCTCGGGCATTATTTTCTCCGTGAGTCCCGTTTTTCCTAGAAACCTGTAAACGGTATCTGCAGCAAGCGCGGCCAGAAATTCTCCTCTGGGATCAGCCCAAAGGTCTTTATTTGCACTTGCTATATATACAGGCCTTGGAGCAATACATGCAACCAGAAGATGTTGATCAACCGGTAAGTCTTTTTCATTCTTATTATAAAGGTTAAAATTGTCACAAAACCAGTGAGGAAAGCTTGTGTTAATCCTCTCCACTGTTTCCCCGAATTGCCTTCTGGACAGGGCTGCTCCTCCACAACCTGAATTATTTGAAATCACAACGGCAAACCGTTCATCAGATGCCCCGGCCCATAATGCTGTTTTTCCGAGCCTGGAATGGCCAAATACAGCTACCTTACCAGCATCTATATATGGATCGGTTTCCAGATAATCCATTATTCTGCTGAGCCCCCATGCCCAGGCTGCGATGGTGCCCCATTCATCAGCAGACGGCCCTTCATCTTCATTATATACAAGTCCATGAATACCATTTCTGAAACCATCATCAAAATCGGGATCAATATCACCATAATAAGCTGTTGCAACCGCATATCCATGCTGGATGATAAGATCCACCGGCCATCGGCTTTGACTTAAACCTCTCGATTGTTGATCTGCCGTATGGCCATAAATTTTATATTCTTCATTATTACGAACCCAGTTTTCAGTGATAAATATTCCGGTATCAGGACTAATTGTATGATTACCATAGAAATTATATCCCAGGAATACTGGTACTGCTACAGTTGTGTGGGGATAATAAATCAACAGATTGATATCTAAATATTTATCTTCTCTGCTTAACCTTATAGTCAATTGTTTTCTGACAGCTGTTCCGTCTAAAGCCATAGAATCATGATCAGTTAACATGTATTCATATGTAAAATTAAAACCAGGGACTTTACCGTATACTTCCTTCCTGAAAAGGTCCATGATTTCAGGTCTCCTCCTCCCGTACCACTCGGTGGTATCCTGAACAGGATTACCATTATTAAGCAGAAGCGGATCTGGTAATGAATATGCAGGAACTTTTGATTCATCATAATTTGGTACAAATTCCTCCGCACTCCTGGGATAACTTGTTAATGATAACAGGGAAAATACCAGTGATATCAATCTTATTGTTTTCATGGGCAATAAATATAAGATTTTAACCACAGAGGGCATAGAGATATGATACTATAGATTCTATTCTCCGTTTACTCTGTGCATTCTCGGTGGTCTCTGTGTTTAATGAATGATCAAATTTACTGCTTATTAAAATTTATTCGATATACAATGAATCTTTTGTATTTTTAATAATGAATTTACTGATCCTGTTTTACCTGTACAGAAATGCATAAATAATTATACCATAAAGGAACACAAAGGATTGCACTAAGGTACACAAAGGAATATATTGCCCCATGTTGTCCATTGTAACAAGTTTTCCTGTAATACAGAATAATACCACTCTAAACCAAATAAACATGAAAGCAAAATCCATTTCACGAAGAGAATTTATTACTAAATCCTCACTTGTAGCTGCAGGAGCATCCTTTGGTGTTCCGGCAGTTTCTGGGATGGGACGCAGGGCTGGTCCAAATGACAGGATCAGGCTTGGATTTATTGGCGTTGGTAACAGGGGAACTGACCTGTTAAAATTATCCATGGAAAATCCGGATGTCGAAGTTGCGGCTTTGTGTGATGTCTATGAGCCTTATTTGAATCGTAACCGTTCGTCGGTTATACAGCGGTATTTTGATACTGGTAAGGTTCCTTTGATGGATGAGGGACTTGGCAGTAGTGTGAAGCGATATACTGATTTCCGAAAAATGCTTGAGCAAAAAGACATTGAAGCTATTTTCATTGCAACACCTGATCACTGGCATGCTATTCAGGCGATCATGTCGATGGATGCAGGAAAAGATGTTTATGTTGAAAAACCATTGACCATAACCCTGAAGGAAGGGAGAGCCATCGTCGAAGCTGAAAAAAGAACCAGCCGGATTGGTGCTGTCGGGCTCAACAGAAGAGGTTGTTCAATTTATCAAAAACTGTCAAAAGAGTTTCAGGGAGGGAAGATCGGAAAAGTAACCTCCGCGCGGGCTTTCAGAATCAGCAATATGTTTCCTGATGGTATTGGCAGATTAAAACCTGAAGATCCTCCTCCCGGTTTTAACTGGGATATGTGGCTGGGTCCCAGGCCATACCGTCTCTACCAGTATAATATAGCCCCTTATTACTTCAGGTGGTGGAAAGAATATTCTTCACAGATGGGTAACTGGGGTGTCCATTATATGGATGTCATTCGTTGGTTAATCGGTGAAAAAGCACCTGTAGCTATTACAGCTCACGGGGGGAAATATGTTGTAAAGGATGATCGCGATATACCTGATACCATGGAGGTTTTCTTTGAACATGAATCAGGTGTCATCATTCAATTCAGCATACATGAGGCTAGTGGGGGAGAGGGAATCCCCGGTGGTGAAATTGAATTGAAAGGAACCCTGGGAACACTTGTTGCCAGAGAAGATGGTTACCGGATTACACCATCTTCACCCGGGCAATTTCAAACATGGGAAAAACGGATGGAAGAAGAAAAATATGAGTTCAAAGGTGAGACAGGAGATGATGACTATCAGACAAGTGAAAATTCTACCGGAAACCTCATAAGGAATTTCCTGGATTGTGTAAAATCGAGGGAAAAACCTCTATGCTCCCTGGAGGATGGTCATCGTTCAACAAGTTTCGCACATCTTGCCAATATATCGCTTGAAATGGGTATGAGGATCGAATGGGATGCTGTGAATGAAAAGATAACAAACAGTGAAAAGGCCAATGAATTATTGCATTATGAATACAGGAAACCGTGGAAGTTGTGAAATGTTTGCGGAGCAAACATTCGCGAGCAGGTCGTGTTTGTGGCCTTGTTGGAGCGAGCAATTGGTGAAACAGTAAATTAACGCATTGTGCTATTAAATAATGTATGTTGTTGAATGTTATATTTTTATATTGGGCAGCGCTGTATGTTGTTGAATGTTATATTTTTATATTGGGCAGCGCCGACGGCGCGGCCCAATATAAAGGTGATTATCAATATTATCGTCTTTAATAGCACAACACGTTAAATTAGTTTATTGGTAAGACCAGTATTCCATGAGCCTGTGATATGAAATACATGGTCGAACAATCCCGATTTATCGGGACCGGGATACTGAAGTAGTGGAATATTGTAGTATTGGAGTAATGGAGTTCAAAAATTAATGAATTCTGATTCAGGATATCACAGGAAGTCATTTGCATCAAAGGATCAATTATTAATTGATATAAATCAAAAAAATGAAAAATAAAATTACACGGCGCAGATTTATTGCTTCCACTGCAGCTGCAACCGCTGCCGTTTCTGCTTCAGCCTTCAATATTATTCAAAATGGCAGTCATGATGGAACCAGGATCTGTATTTTTTCCAAACACCTACAATTTCTTGATTATCATGAAATGGCAGATACTATAGCTGAGATAGGATTTGACGGGGCAGATTTAACGGTCCGACCCGGAGGTCATATTCTTCCTGAGAATGTTGAACAAGATCTTCCTGTAGCGTTAGAGGCTCTAAAGAGTAGGGGACTTGCAGTTCCGATGATAACAACTGCCCTTACTGATCCGGATGATCCGCTTACCACCAGAATTCTAAAAACTGCCGGTGAACTGGGTATTCATTACTATCGTATGGGTTACTTCAGGTATGATGAAGAAAAGGAAATTGAAGAAACCATCCTGGACCTGAGATCAAATATTGCAGGCTTAGTTGAATTGAATAAAAATTTTAATCTACATGGAGCATATCAGAATCACGCAGGAGATTACCTCGGAGCACCTGTGTGGGACCTGTGGATGCTGATCGGCGGATTCGAACCTGATTATATTGGATGCCAGTACGATATCCGGCATGCTACAGTGGAGGGTGGAACATCCTGGCCACTGGGACTGAAACTATTGCAACCTTATATTCGGACCATTGTAGTAAAAGACTTCAAATGGGAAAAGATTAACGAAAAATGGGAAATCATTGATGTTCCACTCGGGGAAGGAATGGTTGACTGGGATTTATTCTTTAGATTTCTTAAGGAATTAGGATTTTCCGGTCCGATCTCAATACATGTGGAATACCATTTATTTGATGAAAAGGATACAACTCTTTCGAAAAACCACAAAAAAAAGATAACTATTGAAAATATCCGCAGGGATCTTACATTTTTGAAAACTAAACTTACTGAGACAGAATTAATCTAAACAGCTTTTAATACTTTTATGAGTAGAAGGGAGCATCCTGTACTTGTCTAGGGACCTTCTTTAACACATTCAAAATGCTACCTAAGAAGAGACTGAAAACCTGATATTCATCAGGACAGGCAAGTTCAGGATGGCCGGGATTCACCTAAGATACTATCCGAGATTAAATATCATTCATTATGAGTACCTCACGAAGGGAATTTATTAAAAAAACAGGTGCTTTAACTGCCCTATCGGCCTGTAGTTTGCCGGGTGCCCTGAATAATTTTTTCGAGGTAAAAAATAAATCCATGGTACCCATAAAAATTACTCATGTTGATTCCAACTTTGAACGAGAATCTTTAATACGGCCATTCGGTTTCAAGGGTGGATATATGTCAGAGATATGGCAGACAATGGCTTGGATGCAAAGTGAGAGGGGGAACCAAAAAGTGGGATTATGCAGCCAGAGTGTCCTGTGGTCAGATGCCGGAATATTCTCGTCGCACTCCGAAAGTGGTGGAAATGCCCTGATGTATATGATGACAGAACGGGCACTGCAAATGGTCAGGGGAATGACTTTCACT